>NZ_JBYCLD010000212.1:0-10669 GCF_057473725.1 Mycobacterium sp. TH-M11
GTCAGCCAGGCGATGTCGCGGACTTCGTCGCCGCTGCGGATCGGCTGGCCGTCGAAGAACCGGCGGCGGCGAAACACCGGATGGGCCTTGCGTAGCGCGGTGACCTTACGGGTGAACTCCAGTTGATCGCTGTTCTTGTCCACCAAAGTCCAGTCCATCCAGGACAATTCGGAGTCCTGGCAGTAGACGTTGTTGTTGCCGTCTTGGGTTCGGCCGATCTCGTCGCCGTGGGCGATCATCGGCGTGCCCTGGCTCACCATCAGGGTGGCCATGATGTTGCGCATCTGCCGGCCGCGCAGGGTCAGGATTTCCGGGTCGTCGGTCGGGCCTTCAACCCCACAGTTCCAGGACCGGTTGTGGCTTTCGCCGTCGCGGTTGTCCTCGCCGTTGGCCTCGTTGTGTTTCTCGTTATAGGAGACGAGGTCATTGAGGGTGAACCCGTCGTGGGCGGTGACGAAGTTGATGCTGGCACCGGGTCGGCGACCGGTCGCCTCGTAGAGGTCCGAGGACCCGGTCAGCCGAGAGGCGAACTCGCCCAGGGTTGCGGGCTCGCCCCGCCAGTAGTCACGCACAGTATCGCGATACTTCCCGTTCCACTCGGTCCACAAACCCGGAAAGTTGCCGACCTGGTAGCCGCCCTCACCGACGTCCCACGGCTCGGCGATCAGCTTGACCTGGCTGATAATCGGATCCTGTTGCACCAGATCGAAAAACGCGCTCAGCCGATCGACGTCGTAGAACTCGCGGGCCAGCGTCGAGGCCAGATCGAAGCGGAATCCGTCGACGTGCATCTCGGTTACCCAGTACCGCAGCGAGTCCATGATCAGCTGCAGCGTGTGCGGATGGCGCGCGTTGAGACTGTTGCCGGTACCGGTGAAGTCCTTGTAGCTACTCAGATCGTCGTCGACGAGCCGGTAGTAGGCGGCATTGTCGATGCCGCGGAAGTTGATCGTGGGGCCGAGGTGGTTGCCTTCGGCGGTGTGGTTGTAGACCACGTCGAGGATCACTTCGATGCCCTGCTGGTGAAAGGCCCGGACCATCGACTTGAACTCGGTGACCGCGGCGCGGGCGCGCCGGTTGGCGGTGTACTGGTAATGCGGGGCGAAGAATCCGAACGTGTTGTAGCCCCAATAATTTCGTAGGCCGAGGTCCAGTAACCGTTCATCGTGCATGAACTGGTGGACCGGCATCAGTTCTATCGCGGTGACATTCAGCGATTTGAGATGCTCGACGATCGCCGGATGAGCCAGGCCGGCATAGGTGCCGCGCTGCGCTTCCGGGATGGCCGGATGATTCTGGGTCATCCCTTTCACGTGTGCCTCGTAGATCACCGTCTCGTGGTACGGCGTACGTGGCGAGCGATCGTTGGCCCAGTCGAAGTACGGATTGATCACCACGCTGGTCATGGTGTGGCCCAACGAGTCGATCCGCGGTGGCACGCCGGTGTCGGTGGGGTCCTGCGCGGCGACGGCCAAGTCGTAGGAAAACAGCGCCTGGCTGAACGTGAACTCGCCGTCGAAGCATTTGCCGTACGGGTCGAGTAGCAGCTTGCTCGGATCGCAGCGGTGGCCCGACGCCGGGTCGAACGGCCCGTGCACCCGGAATCCGTACCGCTGACCGGGGGTGACGTCCGGCAGATAGGCGTGCCAGACGTAGCCGTCGACCTCGTCGAGGGTGAAACGGCACTCCTGGCCGTCATCGCCGATCAGGCACAGCTCGACTTTCTCGGCGATCTCGGAGAACAGCGCAAAGTTGGTGCCGGTGCCGTCGTAGTTGGCCCCCAACGGGTAGCTGCTGCCGGGCCACACGGTGGCCAGGGCCGGTGGGGACGTGGCTGCGCCACGGGTCGGGTCTGACGGGGGCATGTCGAGAACCTTAATGGCGCTGCGCTCGTCGCCGGGCAGGTCCCATGGCCCGCATCGTCGCCGGGCGGGTCCCATGGCCCGGCTCCTCCTCAGGCCGCGTGGCGGCCCGCATCGTCGCCGGGCGGGTCACCACCAACCAGTGGCCGGCCCGAGTTGACGGCCGAGCTCGTCGGTCATCGTGCGCATGTAGGTGGCCGACAGGTGATGGGCGTCGTGATACACCAACACGTTTCCCTCGACGGCCGGACAGATGTCGGCGCGACAGACCGCGTCGGTCATGTCCAGCGGCCTGAGCATTGGGAACCGTTCGACCCAGTCGAGCGTGGGGTTGCGGTCGGCGAGCACGTCGGAGCGCTTGATCCCACACGACACCTCGTCACCGCCCTTGGCCAGGCAGTCCGACGGGTTGAATGGCTGGCCGTTTTTGACCAGCCACGGGGTGTCCCGCATCGCCAGGATTGGAATGTTGTTGTCGGAAAACGTCTGCCAGATCCCGACATAGGTGCCCGGCATGACGTCGCCGGGCTTGATGTTCCACGGTCGGGTGGACGTGGTGAACACGAAGTCCGGGTGGTCGGCAACCACCGCGGCCATCGCCTTGGGCACCCAGTCGCGGCACTCCGGGTAGGGGTCGTTGTTGCCCATCACCCGCGGCATCTTCTCGGTCGACAGGGCGCAGCCCATCTTCAAGTACGTCGTGACCTTGAAGTGGTAGCGGTGACCCAAGATGTCCAGTGCGGTCAGCCAGTGCTCGGCGTGCGAACCGCCGGCAAGTGCGATGGTCCGGGTGGCGTTCTTGTCCCCGTAGCTGCACTTGATCACCTCGGTGCTCTTGAAGTCGCCGATGCAGCCGTCGCGGGTCGACGGCGGGTAGTCCGTCTGCGCCTCGATCACCGTGGGCCGCATCCGCAGGGTCGGCACCCGCACGTGCCTGATCAGTGCACGCGCGCCGGGGTAGTCGACGGCATTCAGGTCGCTGAGTTCCTTGCCGCTGGCACGCTCGACGTTGACGTGTTCACGCCAGGTGAACGCCGTCGCGGTCAGTGTCACGCCCAACAGCCCAACCACCGAGCCCAGAACCGTCGTCGGACGACGCAGCCGGGTCCGCCAGGGCACCACGACCGTGCTCTGCGGCGCGGCACCGGCGGGCTTGCGCAGTCGTAGCGGCTCCTCGATGTAGCGGTTGGTCAGATACGCCAGCACGCCGGCGGTCAGCAGCACCGCGGCGCCCTCGACAAAGTTGGCATGCGCGTGGCCGGTGTAGGCGAGCCAGAAGATCAGCAGCGGCCAGTGCCACAGATAGAGCGCGTAGGCCATCGCGCCGAGCCGCACCAGCGGCCGGGTGGCCATCATCCGGCTGGGTAGCGGCGGGTCGGCGCGGTTGGCGCCGGCGAGGATGAACAGGACGGCCGCGCCGACAGGAACCAGCGTCCACGGCCCGGGGAATTGCCGGACACCGTTGATCAACGCGCCGCAGGACAGCACCGCCGCCAGCGCGACCGTGGCAGCGGCGGTACGCACCCACATCGGCCACCGGATGTAGGGGACCAGCGCGCCGGCCAGGGCGCCGAGCAGCAACTCCCATGCCCGGGCAAAGCTGTTGTAGTACGCCGCCGCCTGATTCTCCTGGTGCGCGAAGATCGCGTACACGAACGACGCGAGGGCCAGCGCGCTGAGCAACACCACGAAGGCAGTCCGCAGCCGCCCGCCCAGTCGGTGCCGGGCCAGGTAGGCGACGCCGAACACCAGTGCCAGGAACGCAATGTAGAACTGGCCCTGAACCGACATCGACCAGATGTGTTGCAGCGGGCTGACCGATTCACCGGCGCGCAGATAGTCGGCGACGGTGCCGGCCAGCTCCCAGTTCTGGTAGTAGCCGAGGCTGGCCAGGCTCTGGTCGGCGAAGGTCTCCCAGCGCGTCTGCGGCTGAATCAGGATCGTCAGCACTCCGCTGACGGCCAGCACCACCACCAGCGCCGGCAACAATCGGCGCACCAGCCGAACCACTTCGGGAACGGGCGACAGCGACGACTCGGGATTGAGGGCGGTGCGCAGCAGCTTGCCGCCAAAAAAGAACCCGGACAACGTGAGGAACACGTCGACCCCGCCGGAAACCCGGCCGAACCACACATGGAACATGGCCACCAGGGCAATCGCGATGCCGCGCAGCCCGTCGAGGTCGTGGCGGTAGAACGCGGCGCGATTATCCGTCGCGGGTTGCCCTTGGTGCACAACGCCGGCGTCGGCTGGCCGAGTCAGGTCGATCGTCATGATTGACAGACAATCTACCTAACCCGCCGGCCGAGGTGCGTGCTTGAAAGCCGGCCGCCGAGCCGTCCGGTCAGGACTCCAGGATGCGAGTCAGATACGGAACCATCCCGCTGGTGCGGGCCGCAGTGACGGCGACTGCCGGCTCCGTGGCCTCGATCATTTGGTTGTTGCCGAGGTACATCGCGACGCTCTGGGTGCCGCCGGGGCCGTAGCAGAGCAGATCGCCCGGTCGTGCCTGTGCCGGCGCGACTTTGCGGCCCACCGCGCACTGCTCGGCGGAGGTGCGCGGCATCTTGACCCCGGCGCCGGCATAGGCGTACTGGATCAAACCGGAGGCGTCGAACCCGACGATGTTCGCGTTCAGGCCGGTGCCGCGGGTCGGTCCGGCCGAGTTGCCGCCCCCGTAGAGGAACGGCACGCCGCGCTGCGAGAGCGCGCGCTGAACCACGTAGTTGGTGTTCTGCTGATAGCCCACCAACGTCGGTCCGGTCGGGTCGGCGCCGGCGATGGACGGGTTGAGCATCGGCAGCGTCAACAACAGGGCCAGGCTGGACTTAACGGCGAAGCTGCGCTTCATGGTGTACACCTCTCTGTGGCTTCGGCGCGGTGACTTCACGCCTCTGCGGCTCATTCGCCGATTCACCCCGGGGCTGCTGTAGTGGCCCGCCCACGCGAGGGCAACGCCGCCCCCGCCGGTGAACCGCTGAATTCACAACAGTCACTACCAACACTGTGGCAACAAATGCCAGGAAGAGCTACTTTTTACCGGCCCCCAGCGGCATTTTTTGTCGTACCGTGACCGATCGGTGATCGCCGACCCCGGGCGAGCTCAAATCTGCGCGCGCCGTTGTGATTTCGCTCTCACTGAGGCGATTCTTCGACGCCGGATCCACCATGCCAGTACGAGCCGCTGTAGTCGGTGAGCGCCGCGCCCGCCCCCGAGGCGACCAGTACGAGCACGATGGCCAACAGCGGCCAGAAGGACAGGTACCAACCTTTCAACAGCGACACCGCGGGCCCGAGCAGCATTGCAGCGCCTGCCGCGCCGATGCCGCCCCACACCAGCGGATAGATGTAGAAGTCGATGCCGAACGGCGCGGGCGGACAATCGCCGACGCAGACGTCCTTGAGGAAGCCGAAAAGCCTTGAATACCAATCGGTTCCAAACGCAATAACGGCGATCAGGGCGAGCAGTGTCAGCAGTGAGATGACATCCCAGGGCACCAGTCTCAGCCGCAGCAACCGCGGCGGCGAGTCATCGTGCTGGTCGGGAGAGGGGTCGTCGAACTGCTGCGGCGAAACCATGGTGGCCTCAATGCTGCCCGATGCCCGGGATTTCTGCGACTGCACAGCCCGGCGGCGCGCTGCTTTACCCTCGATCCCTATGACTTCCGAGGCCGCAGGAATCTCCGGGCTCACCCCCGCGCAGATCAGCGCGATCGACACGGCCCATGTCTGGCATCCCTACAGCACGATCGGCGCTGAATCGATGCCACCGGTGGTCGCGGTCGGCGCCCGCGGCGCGTGGCTCACGTTGATCCGCGACGGCAAACAGGTCGAGGCGATCGACGCGATGAGCTCGTGGTGGACGGCGATTCACGGCCACGGCCACCCGGTGCTCGACGCGGCGATGACGCGCCAGCTTGCCACCATGAGCCACGTCATGTTCGGCGGCCTCACCCACGAACCCGCCGCCCGACTCGCGCAACTGCTCGTCGAGATCACCCCGGCCGGACTGGAGACAGTGTTCTTCAGCGACTCCGGCTCCGTCTCGGTCGAGGTGGCGGTCAAGATGGCGCTGCAGTACTGGCGCGGCCGCGGCCGACCCGGCAAGCGGCGGCTGATGACCTGGCGCGGGGGATACCACGGCGACACCTTCACGCCGATGAGCATCTGCGACCCCGACGGCGGTATGCATTCGCTGTGGACTGACGTCCTGGCACACCAGATCTTCGCCCCGCAGGTACCCCGCGACTACGAACCGGCCTACGTCGCTGCATTCGAGGCGCAACTGGCCGAGCACGCCGCCGAACTGGCCGCCGTCGTGGTCGAGCCGGTGGTCCAGGGCGCCGGCGGGATGCGATTCCACGATCCGCGGTACCTGATCGCCCTGCGGGACATCTGCCGACGGCACGACGTGCTGCTGATCTTCGACGAGATTGCCACCGGATTCGGCCGCACCGGTGAGTTGTTCGCCGCCGACCACGCCGGTGTCAGTCCCGACATCATGTGCGTCGGCAAAGCTCTGACCGGCGGCTACCTGAGCCTGGCTGCGACGTTGTGCACCACCGAGGTCGCCCACACGATCAGCACCGGCGAGGCCGGCGCGCTGATGCACGGCCCGACGTTCATGGCCAATCCGCTGGCGTGCGCGGTATCGGTGGCCGCGGTGGAACTGCTGCTCGGGCAGGACTGGCGCGCGATGGTCGCGCAGATCAGCGCCGGTCTGTCCGCCGGGCTCGCGCCGGCGCGAAACCTGCCCGGAGTGGTCGACGTCCGGGTATGCGGGGCGATCGGGGTCATCGAATGCGACCGCCCGATCGATCTGACGGTTGCCACGCGAAAGGCCATGGACCGTGGAGTGTGGTTGCGGCCGTTCCGCAACCTGGTCTACGCGATGCCGCCGTTTATCTGCACACCCGGCGAGATCGCGCAGGTCACTTCGGCGATGGTCGAGGTCGCGCGCCTGAGCGGTGCTCGTAGGATTTAGCCCGATGACACAGATCGACACGTTGCCGTTGGCCTGGCTGGAGGCGCACGCTGAGGCGCGCCGCCAGGCCGGGCTGCGACGTTCCTTACGGCCCCGGCCGGCGGTGGCCACCGAGCTCGACCTGGCGTCCAACGACTACCTCGGCCTGTCGCAGCACCCGCAGGTCATCGAGGGCGGTGTCGAAGCGCTGCGCACTTGGGGCGCCGGCGCGACCGGCTCGCGTCTGGTCACCGGCAACACGGCGCTGCACGAGGAACTGGAATGCGGCCTTGCCGAATTCGTCGGTGCCGAAGCGGGTTTGGTGTTCTCGTCGGGTTACACCGCCAACCAAGGCGCGGTCGTCGGGCTGTCAGGTCCCGGTTCGCTGCTGGTGTCGGACGCCCTGTCGCACGCCTCCTTGGTCGACGCGTGCCGGTTGTCGCGGGCGCGTGTCGTGGTGACTCCACACCGCGATGTCGACGCCGTCGACACGGCGTTGGCCGCACGCGACGAGGAGCGGGCCGTCGTCATCACCGAGTCCGTGTTCTCCACCGATGGGGCGCTGGCCCCGATCCGCGAACTGCACGCGGCCTGTCGTCGGCACCGGGCACTGCTGATCGTCGACGAGGCCCACGGCCTGGGGGTGCGCGGCCCCGGCGGGCGGGGACTGCTGCACGAGCTGGGGCTGGCCGGCGCACCCGACGTGCTGATGACGACGACGCTGTCGAAGTCGTTCGGCAGTCAGGGCGGCGCGGTGCTGGGATCGGCGGCGGTACGCGATCACCTGATCGACGCGGCCCGGCCGTTCATCTTCGACACCGGTCTGGCGCCGGCGGCGGTCGGCGCGGCGCTGGCCGCCCTGCACGTTCTGCTCGCTGAGCCGTGGCGGCCCGACGCCGTTCTGCGACACGCGGCCGCCCTGGCCGGCATCTGCGGCGTCACGCAGGTACCGCAGTCCGCAGTGGTATCGGTGATCCTCGGCGCACCGGAAGTGGCGCTGGCGGCCGCCACGGCCTGCATGGACGCCGGTGTCCAGGTGGGGTGTTTCCGGCCGCCGACCGTGCCCGCCGGCACCTCGCGGCTGCGTCTGACCGCGCGGGCGTCGCTGGACGTCGACGACATCGAGCTGGCCCGCGCGGTGCTGACCGACGTGCTGGCCGCGGCCCGGCGTTGACCGTCCTGGTCGTCACCGGGACCGGGACCGGGGTCGGCAAGACCATTGCCACTGCGGCCCTGGCGGCCGCCGCTTGCCAAGCCGGTATCCCCGTCGCCGTCTGCAAGCCGGTGCAGACCGGCACCGCCGCCGGCGATGACGACCTCGCCGAGGTGACGCGACTGACCGGAATACGCAACGTGATCGGGCTGGCCCGCTACCCGGAGCCGATGGCGCCGTTGGCGGCCGCGGAGCGGGCCGGAAGGGCATTGCCCAGCAAGCGCACCATCGTCAAACTCATCGACACCGTTGACCATCCGGGGCAGCTGACCCTGGTCGAGGGCGCGGGCGGATTGCTCGTCGAGCTCGCCCACGGCGGCGGGACATTACGCGACCTGGCCGCCGACCTGGGCGCCGCGGTGCTGGTGGTCACCACCGCCGAGCTCGGCACCCTCAACCACACCGCGTTGACATTGGAATCGCTTGCCGCCCATAATATTCCGCTTTCTGGCTTGGTGATCGGCAACTGGCCGCTGCCTCCGGGTGTGGTCGAGGCGTCCAATCGGTTGGCGTTGGTGCGCCTCGGGCCGATGCGCGCCGAGCTGCCCGCCGGCGCCGGCCGACTCAGCGCCGCCGAGTTCACCGCGATGAGCGCGCATGCGTTCGACCGCCGCTGGGTGACCAGTCTGGTCGGCTGATGGTGGATTCGGTCGAGCTGCTCTTCGACGCCGGCACCGAGGCGCGGCTGCGTCAGATCTGGGATGACCTGGCCGCTGCCGACCTGCCCAGCCGCGTGCCGGCCGGCCGCCCGCACGTCACGATGGCCGTGGCGGCTCGGATCGCGACCGATGTCGACGAGTTGCTGCGGCCGATCGCGCGGCGACTGCCGCTCGCGTGCCGGGTCGGGGCACCGCTGCTGTTCGGCCAATCCAACGCCGTGCTGGCCCGGCTTATCGTGCCGACGGCCGCGCTGCTGGCCTTGCATGCCGACGTTCACCGGGCCTGCGGGCCACACTTGCTACCCGGACCGCTGCCGCATAGCCTGCCCGGCCAATGGACGGCGCACGTCACCGTGGCCCGTCACGTCGAAGGTGCCCGACTCGGACCGGTACTGGCCCTGGCGGGTCAGCCCGCCGAAATCAGCGGCACCTTCGCGGCGTTGCGCCGCTGGGACGGCACCGACCGCGTCGAGTACCCGATCGGCTGATCTACCTGCCGCTGCTGCCCGGGCTCGCGCCGCCGCCGGCGGTGTAAGACGCCTTTCCGGTCCCGGCCAACGCCCCGCCCGACACGATCAGGTACTCGTCACGAATCGGCTTGGCGGCGAAGAAGTCCTCGAGGATCTCCCGGGTACCGGCGGCATAACGGGCCTGCGCCGACAGCGTGGTTCCCGAGATGTGCGGCGTCATCGCGTTGTTGGGCATCGTGCGCCACGGGTGATCCTGTGGCGGGGGCTGCGGGTACCACACGTCGCCCGCGTAACCGGCCAACTGGCCGCTGTTCAACGCCGCCACCACGGCGTCGCGCACGCAGATCTCCGCCCGCGCGGTGTTGACGATGTAGGAGCCGCGCCGCATCGACGCCAGCAGCTTCTCGTCGAACAGGTGATAGGTCTGCGGGTGCAGCGGAGCATGGATGGAGACGATGTCGACCGCCTTGACCAGCGACGCGGCGTCGGGGTGGTAGGTGGCCCCCAGCTCCTTCTCGAGGGTCTCCGGCAGCCGCCGGGTGTCGGTGTAATGCAGGTTGACGTCGAACGGCGCCATCCGTCGCAGCACGGCCTGCCCGATCCGGCCGGCGGCGATCACGCCGACGTCCATGCCCTCGACGTCGTAGGCGCGCTCCACGCAGTCGGCAATGTTCCAGCCCCCGTCGGCCGCCCACCGATGGGACGGGACAAAGTTGCGCACCAGCGTCAGAATCTGCATCACCGCGTGCTCGGCAACACTGATGCTGTTGCAGAACGTGACCTCGGCGACGGTGATGCCGCGAGCGATCGCCGCGTCGAGATCGACGTGGTCCGAACCGATCCCGGCGGTCAGGGCCAGCTTCAGACGCTGCGCCTTGGCGATCCGCTCCGCGGTCAAGTAGGCCGGCCAAAATGGTTGGGATATCACCACATCGGCGTCGGGCAATTCGCGTTCGAACTCCGAGTCGGGACCGTCTTTGTCAGACGTCACAACCAACTGGTGTCCGGCGTCCTCGAGATACGCGCGCAACCCGAGCGCGCCGGAGACGCAGCCCAGCAGCGCACCGGGGGTGAAGTCGATCGCCGACGGGGTCGGCAGGGTCTGGCCGTCGGGGTAGCCGCCGATCGACGGGATGCTGTCTCGCGCGTAGACCGGGGGATACCCGGTGACCGGGTCGGGGTAGAGGACAAGCAGCACTTTCGCCATGACATTCTCCTTTTGTGTTGAGGCCCTCGTTGGACTCAATCGCTGGGGCATAAGCCCAAAACCATTGCAGCTCAGTAAATCATCACCTCGAAGCCGTTCTCGGCAACGTTGGTCATTGGCGCCGAAATCGTCGGATCCACAGCGACGGAGGTGGCGATAGACATCCGAAATCTTCCTCCTGACGTAAGTCGTACCTGAATCGTATTCGAGTGGCTCCGAGCTGAGCTGCAGCCACGGCGTGATGCTGCCGCCGCTTCAGACTGGCTGGCCTTTGTGGCGGCGGTCGACGCTCGCG
>NZ_JBYCLD010000213.1:0-13212 GCF_057473725.1 Mycobacterium sp. TH-M11
CCCGGGATAATCCGGATGCCGTGCATCGGCCAGATCGGGTCGTAGTTGGTGATGCCTTCGGTGTAATGCCACATCCGATCCCGGTTGATCACCCGGGCGCCGGTCTTCTCGGTGATCGCGATCATCCGGCCGTCGACATGGGCGGGCACGCCGGCGAGCATCTTCTCCGGGACACGGCCCATCCGGGCAGGCCAGTTGGCCCGTACCAGGTCGTGATTACCGCCGATACCGCCGCTGGTTACGATCACGGCTTGGGCGCGAAACTCAAACTCGCCGACTACCTTTCGCGATGATGAGACACCACGCGGCTCGGACGACGGTGCAAGCACGCTACCGCGGACGCCCGTCACCGCATCCTCCTCGACGATCAACTCGTCGACCTGATGCCGGTAGGCGAACCGCACCTTGGGATGGTCGATCAGGCGGCGTGCGAAGATCTCGACGATCGCGGGCCCGGTGCCCCAGGTGATGTGGAATCGCGGTACCGAATTGCCATGTCCCTGAGCGCCATAGCCACCGCGCTCCGCCCAGCCCACCAGCGGGAAGATCTTCAGTCCACGCTCGCGAAGCCAGCTTCGCTTCTCGCCCGCCGCGAAGTCGACGTAGGCGTGCGCCCACTGCTTGGGCCAGTAGTCTTCCGGACGGTCGAATGCCGCGGTGCCGAGCCAGTCCTGCAGCGCGAGTTCGTGGCTGTCGTGCACGCCAAGCCGGCGCTGCTCGGGGCTGTCGACGAAGAACAGTCCGCCGAACGACCAGAACGCCTGCCCGCCGAGGTTGGCGCTGTTCTCCTGGTCGACGATCAACACCTGCTTGCCGCGATCGGCCACCTCGCAAGCGGCGACCAGGCCGGCCAGGCCCGCCCCGACGATGACGACATCAGCTTGGGTATCGCTCATGGCGCTACAGAGTAGCGACCCGAAGGGTCAGGCTGCGTCGAGAATGGCCTGATCCGCCCGCCACCGGTATGTCGTGGGGTCGCACCCCTGCAGCAGTGCGATGTCGACGGCGTCCAGCATCGCTTGCAGCGGGCCGGGCTTACGCAAATGGCTGGCGGCAACCGCTACTCGGACCACGCCGTCGCGACGGGCCACGCGCTCGGCTGACAGCACCAGCATCCGGCACCACCACGGCTCGGACAGGAACCCTTCGCCGATACCCAGCACTCGCGCCCGGACGGTCGTCTGCCGGACCAGGTCGGTGATCTCGTGAAGATCGGCGAGCAAGCGGAACCCATTGCGCGGCAATGCACTAACCGTGCCGGGCGAGGCAATCCAGCGCGGGGCCGCGAAGAGCCGGGTGCGCAGGCCCAGGTGTTCGAGCACCCGGTCAGCGGCCATCAGCCGCAAATTGGCCTCATGCGCGGGCAGCGTCGCGAATTCGCCGCGGCGCTTCTTGGTGGCCGCCTCGTCGTATCCGTTGAGCAGGAGGGCGTCACCGCCGGCCCGCCGGGCGGTCAGCCACTCCACGGTCCCCGGGTCTTGATCCAGCTTGTAGCCGCCCTTCAACCTCGGGGCGACGAGCAGCGACACCGGCACGGTGCGGGCGTCCATTTGCTCGCAGAACTCGGCGACGTCGCCCAATGTGCGATCGCGAATCCCCGAAACCGAGACGATCAGCTTTCCAGACACAACTCAAGTTTGCCGATACCAGGTGTCCAGACAGTGACGCACACGCAGACGGGAAACGTCAGTTCCCCGCAGCTATCCGCTAATTCGGCAGCACTGCCTCAACGGCCGCGATCACCTCGGGCGCATCGGGAACCGTTTGCGGGCGGAATCGGTTTACCACCTTCCCGCCCGGCGCGATCAGGAACTTCTCGAAATTCCACTGTACGTCTCCGGCCTCGCCCGCGGCATCAGGTGTCTTGGTCAGTTCGGCGTAGAGCGGGTGCCGTTCCGGCCCGTTGACCTCGGTCTTCGCCAGTAGCGGAAACGTCACACCGTAGGTGGTGGAACAGAAAGTCTGGATCTCCTCGGCGGTGCCGGGCTCTTGGCCCATGAATTGATTGCACGGGACGCCCAGAACGGTGAGCCCGCGCTCGCCGTAGTCGCGCGCCAGCTGCTCGAGCGCAGCATATTGCGGCGTCAAACCGCATTTGGACGCCACGTTGACGACGAGCACGGCACGATCGCCGAAGTCGGCCAGGGATAGGGCTCCGCCATCGAGGCCGGTCAGAGCGATCTCGGTCACAGTCATAGTGGGAGGCTACCTGCATCGCACCCGCGGCAACTTAGATTGATCGGCTAGCTAGTTTGTCGTTAGGCTGGCAGATATGGCTTCGCGCGTGGCACCGCCGACGAACACCGCACCCGACGTCGAGTATCCCGATTCGCTCGACGCCGGGCTGTTGCGGATCGCCGGAGTCGCCGTCCTGGCCTCGGTGATGGCGATTCTGGACGGCACGGTCGTCAGCGTCGCCCAGCGCACGTTCATCGCGGAGTTCGCATCTACCCAGGCCATCGTCGCCTGGACGATCACCGGCTACACGCTGGGGCAGGCCACCGTCATTCCCCTGGCCGGCTGGGCGTCCGATCGATTCGGCACCAAGCGGCTGTTCATCGGTGCGGGACTCTGGTTCACGCTGGCATCGCTGCTGTGTTCGATGGCGTCGAATATCAGTCAGCTCATCGCATTTCGCGTCATCCAGGGCTTGGGGAGCGGGATGCTGGTGCCGCTGACCCTGATCATTCTGACCCGCGAAGCGGGTCCGCGACGTCTCGGTCGATTGATGGCGGTGCTCGGTATTCCGATGCTGCTCGCCCCGATGGGCGGGCCGGTCCTGGGCGGTTGGCTGATCAGCGCCTATGGCTGGGAGTGGATCTTCCGGATCAACCTGCCGGTCGGCGCGATCCTGCTGCTGTCGGCGGCATTGATCTTCCCGAAGGATCGACCGCGACCATCGGAGGCGTTCGACTTCGTCGGGATGCTTTTGTTGTCACCGGGATTGGCATCGCTGCTGTTCGGGATTTCCTCAGTACCAAGGCGGGACAGCTTCACCGACAACCACGTGTGGATACCCGGCCTGGTCGGCATCGCCTTGATCACCGCGTTCGTTGTGCATGCGCTGCACGGCGCCGACCACCCGCTCATCGACCTGGGACTGTTCAAGAACCGCGCGGTGACGTTTGCCAACAGCGCGATGTTCTTGTTCTCGGTCGGATTCTTCGGCGCGGCCCTGGTGGTCCCCAGCTACCTTCAGCAACTGTTTCACGAAACACCGCTGCAGTCCGGCCTGCAATTGATCCCGCAGGGGCTCGGCGCGATGCTGACCATGCCGCTGGCCGGAATGTTGATGGACAAGCGCGGCCCCCGCGATGTGCTGCTGGCCGGGATCACTCTGATTGCGAGCGGACTGAGCGTATTCACCTACGGCGCTTGGCAACAGGCGGATTATCTGCCGATCCTGTTAATTGGTCTGGTGACCACCGGCATCGGCCTGGGCTGCACGCTGACACCGCTGTCCGGAGCTGCGGTCCAGACGTTGGCGCCGCATGAAGTAGCACGCGGCTCGACACTACTCAGCGTGAATCAACACGTCGCCGTCGGTGTCGGCACCGCGTTGATGTCGGTGATCTTGACCAGCCAGTTCAATCGCAGCGAAACCATCCGCACCGCAGAGAGACTCGGCCTTCTGCGTGGCAGATTCACCAAGCACGGCGTGCCAGCGCCCCCGCAGCACGAGGTTCCCGCCGAATTCACCACCCGGCTGATGCACGACCTGACCCACTCCTACACGCTGGTGCTGGCGGTCTCGATCGTCGTTGTCGCGGTGACGCTACTGCCGGTGGCATTCCTACCCAACAAGCCGCCGCCCGCCGGCCGCGCCCAGTCGACGGTGCCCCTGTAGGGGCGACCAGTACCCCGACCGTGCAGCTTATGGATGTCGATCCGCAATTTTCACGGCCACAACCTGCACACTCGACGCCGGATGCCCAACTTTACCGACGCCGAGGACGCATTTTAGGCCTGCGCTCCGCTAGCTGCCAGCAACCAGGCGTACTGGTAGGCGGTCTCTTTCCAGCGTTCGTAACGCCCGCTGATACCACCGTGGCCGGCGGTCATCTGGGTCTTCAACAGCACCGGGTTGCCATTCGCATTGGTATGGCGAAGTGCGGCAACCCATTTGGCCGGCTCCACGTAGAAGACCCGAGTGTCGTGCAGCGACGTCATGGCCAGAATGGCCGGATAGCTCTGCTCAACGACGTTCTCGTAGGGCGAATACGATTTCATGTAGTGGTAGACGTCGCTGTCGCTCAACGGGTTTCCCCATTCGTCCCACTCGGTGACGGTCAACGGCAGCGACGGGTCGAGGATCGTCGTCAGCGGATCGACGAAGGGCACCTGCGCCAGGATGCCCGCGAACAAATCAGGTGCCATGTTGGCCACCGCGCCCATCAACAGGCCCCCGGCGCTGCCGCCCAGCGCGACCAACTGTTGCGGACGGGTCTGCCCGGTGTCGACCAGGTGTTGTCCGACGGCAATGAAATCGGTGAAGGTGTT
This sequence comes from Mycobacterium sp. TH-M11, assembly GCF_057473725.1. NCBI lineage: Bacteria > Bacillati > Actinomycetota > Actinomycetes > Mycobacteriales > Mycobacteriaceae > Mycobacterium > Mycobacterium sp. TH-M11. The sequence continues at coordinate 4,501 of NZ_JBYCLD010000213.1, forward strand.
CTTCTTCTCGAGCAGCTTGCCGTGCTCATACCACAGCCGACCCATCTCGCCGCCACCACGCACGTGCGCGACGGCGAAGACCATCCCGCGGTCGAGCAGCGACAGCCGGGCGATGGAGAACCTGGGGTCCTCGCAGATCTCGTAGGCACCGTATCCGTATACCATTGCCGGAGCAGGGAATTCGATACCGGCCCGGTGCACGATCGAGATCGGGATCTTAGTGCCGTCGACGGCCAGAGCCCACTCGCGACGCTCGACGTAGTCCTCGCGCCGGTAGTCACCAAGCACCGGTTGCTCACGCAGCAGCGTGCGCTCACCGGTGCGGAGGTCGAGGTCGTAGATCCGAACCGGAGTCACGAATGATCCCGCGCCGACCCGCAGCTTGGGGGAATTCCAATTGGGGTTGGCGCCCAGACCAGCCGACATCAACTCGGAGTCGAAGGCGATCTCCTCGGGCTGCCCGTAGCCATCTTTAGTGATGGGCCACAACTGGATTCGCGGCAGCGCCGCACGGCGATAGCTGACCACCAGGTTGCCACCGAACGCATCGACACCGTCGAGCCGCACGTCGTCGCGGTGCTCGATCAGGGTCCGCTGGGCGGCAGGGTCGTTCACCGGCGCGTCGACCAACATGAAGTTCACCGCGTTGTCGTTGTGCAGGATCAGGAATCGATCCTCGCCGCCAACGATCGCATGCTCCACCGAGTACTCGATGCCGTCGCGGCGCGGCAGCACAATGACGAATTCGGCTTCCGGGTCGGCGGCGTCGGCGTAGCGGACCTCCGAGGTGATCGCCGATCCCGCCGCGATCAGCACGTACTTGTCGCTACGCGTGCGACCTACCGCGACCCAATATTTCTCGTCGGCCTCGTGGTAGACCTTCTCGGCCGGCAGGCCGGACGCCAGCCGGTGCCGCCAGACCGTGTCGGGGCGCCACGCCGCATCGACGGTGACGTAGTAGACGGTGCGGTTATCGATACCCCAGGTCGCTCCGGCGCCGATGCCGACGATCTCGTCGGCATACTGCTCTCCGGTGCGGAGATCCCTGAACCGCAACGTATACCGCTCGTCGCCGACCACGTCGACGGAGTAGGCCAGCAGGTTTCCGTCCGGGCTGACGCTGGCCGCTCCCAGTGCGAAGAAGTCGTGCCCCTGGGCCTCGACGTTCTCATCCAGCAGCACCTGCTCACCGGGAATCTCGGTGTGCTCATCGAGCACCGGAGGATTCCAGTCGCTCGGATCAGCTACCGCACAACGGCATTGAACCCCGTACTGCTTGCCTTCGAAGCTGCGGGCGTAATACCACCAGTCGCCGCGCCGAACCGGTACTGACAAGTCGGTCTCTTTGGTGCGGGCTTTGATCTCATCGAAGATCTTCTGCCGCAGCGGCTCCAGCGGGGCGGTCGCGTCGTCGGCGTAGTCGTTCTCTGCCTCTAGGTAGCTGATCACCTCGGCGCTGGACTTGTCCCGCAGCCACTCGTAGGGATCGACGAAAACGTCGCCGTGGAATTCTCGTCGCGAGTCGACCCGCTTCGCGATCGGGGGGGTGACACTCATGCGGCCCGGCCGATCCAGTTGTCGAACCTCAGGCCCGAAATGCGTTCGTAAGCTTCCACGTAACGGGTCCGGGTGACGTCGATAATGCCGTCCGGTAGTGGCGGTGGCGGCTGCGACCCGCCACGGTCCCAGCCCGAATCGGAACTGAGCAGCCAATTGCGGACGAACTGCTTGTCGAAGCTGTTCTGGACCTCACCGACCCGGTATTCGGAGGCCGGCCAGTACCGCGACGAGTCCGGGGTGAAGACCTCATCGGCCAGGATCAGGTCGCCGTTGCCGTCCACGCCGAACTCGAATTTGGTGTCTGCGATGATGATTCCCTTGGTCAGCGCGTGGTCGGCGGCCTGCACGTAGGTCTGCAACGTTCGGTCGCGCAGTTGGTTGGCGCGCACGCCGCCCACCATTTCGATCACCCGAGGGAATGAGATGTTCTCATCGTGTTCTCCCAGTTCGGCTTTCGTGGCCGGGGTGAACAGCGGCGTGGAGAATCGGCTGGCCTCGACAAGGCCGGGCGGCAGCGTGATGCCACAGACCTTGCCGCTCTGCTGGTAGTCCACGAGACCGGAGCCGGTCAGGTATCCGCGCGCCACGCACTCGACGGGAACCATTTCCAGCCGCCGCACCACCAGCGCCCGGCCGAGCACCTCTTCGGGAATACGCGGATCGTCGGGCGGACCGGCCAAGTGGTTGGGGGCGTCGACGAGTCCGAAGAAGAACACGCTCATCGCCGTCAGGATGCGGCCCTTGTCGGGGATCATGCTGTCGAGCACATAGTCAAACGCCGAGATCCGGTCCGTCGCGACGAACAACAGGTGACCATCGTCGATGCGGTACAGCTCGCGGACCTTGCCGCTGGCCAGATGCTGGTAGTCGGACAGAGCGGGACGGACCATCGGGACAGCGTAACTGTCGCCGTATTGCCGACCGACAGACCGACCCTGTGCTGGGATCGCCGGTATGAACTCGCGGTTTGTCCCCTACGCCAACACACCGGGCCGGCTGCTGGCTCAGTTGATCAGCGACACCGTCGTCGTGATCTGGTCGTTCGCGTGGGCGCTCGTCGGCCTGGCCGTGCACAGCGCGGTCTCGACGATCGCCGACGTGGGCCGTCAGGTCCAGGGCGGCGCCGACGGCATCGCCGACAGCCTGACGTCGGCAGGCCATAGCGCCGACCACGTTCCCTTGGTCGGCAAAGCCGTCAGCGACCCGCTGACCGCGGCGGGCAAGGCCGCGCTCGACATCGCCGGCGCCGGGCACAACCTGGACACCACGGCGAGTTGGCTGGCCGTCGTGCTGGCGCTGGCCGTCGCAGCGCCGCCGACGCTCGGGGTGGTGGTGCCGTGGCTGGTGTTGCGCATCCGATTCGTCCGACGCAAGTTGACCGTGGGTGCCCTGGCCACCACACCGGCCGGCGCCCAGTTGCTGGCGTTGCGCGCGTTGGCCAACCGGCCGCTGGCCCGGCTCACCGCGGTCACCCCGGATCCGGTCGGGGCGTGGCGTGCGGGCGACCCGCACGCCATCCACGGGCTGGCCGCCATCGAATTGCGTTCGGCGGGAATGGCCGTCAGAACGCGTTAGCGCAGTTCCACGACCAAGTGCCGGATGCCGGTGTGTCGATTGCTGCGGGTCCACTCGACGTCGCGGACCACCCGGACATCGCCGAAGCGGGTCAGCAGTTCTTCGAACAGCACCCGCAGTTCCAGCCGCGCCAGGTTGGCGCCCAGGCAGTAGTGCACACCTTGTCCGAAACCCAGGTGGGGGTTGGGTTTTCGCCTGATATCGAACACGTTGGCATCGTCGAACACGCTCTCGTCGCGATTGGCCGAACCTTCCCAGATCTGGACCTTCTGCCCGGCCGCGATCGACACGTCGCCGAGCGTCACGTCGCAGGTGGCGGTGCGCCGCTTGGACGGCGACGGCGACGTCCACCGGACCATCTCCTCGACCGCAACCGGCAACCCATTCACATCGTCACGCAGAGAACGCAATTGATCCGGATGCTGGGCCAGGGCCAACAGCCCACCCGCGACCGCGTTTCGGGTGGTCTCGGCGCCGGCACTGAACAACAGGCTGAAGAACAGATACAGCTCGAGGCCGGACATGGCCGGCCCGTCGCCGTCGTCGGCGTTGGCGACCACCGAGAGCATGTCGTCGGTCGGCTGCGCCCGCTTCGACGCGATCAACTCCTGCCCGTAGGCGTACATCCGCGAGCCGGCCTCCTCGGCCGTCAACTGCGACAACGCAGCCTTGCGCGACCCGCCGAAGTCGAACTGCGGCTCGATCGCCTCGAACAGCCAATGCCGTTCCGACTCAGGCACTCCCAGAAGGATGCAGATCATCTGCATCGGCAGCTCGGCGGCGATGTCGACCAGGAAGTCGAACGGCTCGCCGGGCACCACCGCGTCCAGCAGACGACGGGTCCGGGCGCGCAGGTCGTCTTCGACGCGTCCGATCATCCTCGGCGTCAGCCCGGAGCTGACCAGTCGCCGAATCTGGGAATGCCGCGGGTCGTCCATCATGTTGAGCACCTGGCCCGCGATGGACAAATCCTGCAGCAGGGTCCCGCCGAACGGGCGGTCGCCGCCGGTGACCGAGGAGAAAGTCACCGGATCCTTCAGTACCGCAAGTGTTCCCGCGTAGGATGCAACGGACCAGAAGCCCTCTCCGTCGGGGGTGTGTTCGGTCGGGTGGTGCCAGTACACCGGTGCGTCACGGCGATGGATGGCGAAGAGGTCGTGGGGAAAACCGCTGGCGAAGTTGTCCAGATCGGTGAAGTCGACCTCCGCGAGGGTCACAGGATGGCACCCGGTGTGTACTTCGCCGCATCGGGGTAACGGGCCACCAGCGCATCGACCTCCGCGATCACCGCGTCGACCTGGTCGCCGGCCGCCCCGATGAACGACTGGAGGTCGGTCAGTGCGGCGTCGATCACGCTGCGGTCCAGTGGCAGTCGCGGATCGCCAGCCAACCGGCCGGGCAGATCGGGATCGTCGCCCTGCTCACGCATGGCCAGCGCGGCGGCGACGGCGTGTTCCTTGATCACCTCGTGCGCTGTCTCCCGGCCCACCCCGGCGCGCACGGCGGCCATCAACACTTTGGTGGTGGCCAGGAAGGGCAGGTAGCGGTCCAGCTCACGCTGGATCACCGCGGGGTAGGCGCCGAATTCGTCGAGCACGGTCAGCATCGTCTCGATCTGCCCGTCGATAGCAAAGAAGCTGTCCGGCAACGTTACTCGGCGCACGACTGAGCAGAAGACGTCGCCTTCGTTCCATTGCGCCCCGGCCAGTTCGGCGGCCATCGAGCCGTATCCCCGCAGGATCACCTGTAGCCCGTTCACGCGCTCGCAGCTGCGGGTGTTCATCTTGTGCGGCATCGCCGACGAGCCGACCTGCCCCTGGGCAAAGCCCTCGGTGACCAGGTCGTGGCCGGCCATCAGCCGGATGGTGTGCGCCAGCGACGACGGCCCGGCTCCCAGCTGCACTAGCGCCGACACCACGTCATGGTCCAGCGACCGTGGATACACCTGTCCGACGCTGGTCAAAACCGTTGTGAATCCTAGAAATTCGGCGATGCGGCCCTCGAGCTGCGCCAGCTTGGCCGCGTCGCCGCCGAGCAGGTCGAGCATGTCCTGCGCGGTGCCCATCGGGCCTTTGATGCCGCGCAGCGGATAACGGTCGATCAGCTCGCGCAGCCGCGTCAACGCGACCAAAGTCTCCTGCGCGGCCGAGGCGAATCGCTTGCCCAGCGTGGTGGCCTGCGCGGCGACATTATGGCTGCGGCCGGCCATTACCAGGTCGCGGTAGGTCGCGGCGCGTTCGGCCATCCGGGCCACCACCGCCACGCCGTGCGCGAACACCAACTCCAATGAGCGACGAATCTGCAGCTGCTCGACGTTCTCGGTGAGGTCGCGACTGGTCATGCCCTTGTGTATGTGCTCGTGGCCGGCCAGCGCGTTGAACTCCTCGATACGGGCCTTCACGTCGTGGCGTGTCACCCGCTCGCGAGCGGCGATCGAGGCCAAATCGACGTCGTCGAGCACCCGTTCGTAGTCGGCGACCGCAGTGTCGGGAACGTCGACCCCGAGTTCGGCCTGGGCGCGCACGACCGCCAACCAGAGCCGTCGCTCGGCGACGATCTTGGCCTCCGGCGACCAGATCGCCAGCATCTCGGCGCTGGCGTAGCGGTTGGCCAGCACATTCGGGATCGTCACAAACACACAGCTTAACGGCGCGACGATCGGGCACAGTGACCTCATGCACTTTATCGGGCTCGATCTCGCCTGGGGTGAAAGGAACAACACCGGCGTCGCAGTCGTCGACGCCCAAGGACGGCTGCTGCAGGTCAGCGCCGCGCACGACGATGCCAGCATCGCGACGGCGATCGAGCCCTACGTCAGCGACGCCTGTCTGGTCGCCATCGACGCGCCGCTGGTGGTCCACAATCCGTCCGGGTCACGGCCGTGCGAGGCGGCCCTCAACCGCGACTTCCGCCGTTTCGAGGCGGGCGCGCATCCGGCCAACACCACGAACCCGGCGCTCACCCATCCGCGTGCCGCGCGCATCGCGACCGCGCTGACGCTCGACATGAATCCGGCGTCCACTTCGCCGCGGCGGGCCATCGAGGTCTACCCGCATCCGGCGACCATCGCACTGTTCGGTCTGGCGAAGACCCTGAAATACAAGAGGGGGTCGTTCGCAACGCGTCAGCGCGAGCTGCTGCGTTTGATGACCCTGATCGAGGGTCTCGACACGGCCACCCCCGGGCTGCGGGTGAACCACCACTTGTCGTGGGTGGAACTGCGCAAACGCGTCGAAGCCGCGACCCGGCCGGCGCAACTCGACCGCGACGAGGATCCCGTCGACGCCGTGCTGTGCGCCTACGTCGGGCTGTACTGGTACCGGCGGCCCGCCGACGTGACCATCTACGGCGACTACGCGAGCGGCTACATCGTGACGCCGACCTTGCCCGAGCGCGCTGCGCCAACGGCTCAACGGCCCGCGGGTCGCGTGAAAGGATAGTGGGACAATCAGATATGCACAGGTCGACGGTCGAATGGCGCCACCGAATCGATGACATCAATCACAGTTGATCGCGCCGCGGCCCGCGGGTCCTGACGGTCATCGACCAATGCCGAGACCACCGCGCCGTCGACGGTGCAGATCAACGCCGACACGACTTCCGGGCGCGCCGAGCGTCCCGACCGTTCGATCACTTCGGCGACCGCATCGACCCGCTGACGCATGTTGCGGCGCTGAATTTCGCGCAGGCTGGGCAGGCGGGCACACGCGATGTGCCGTTCGTAGCGGGATATCAGTTGCTCGGTCAGTTGTGGCTCGGATCGGCCTCCGACAAGCAAGTCGACCAGCAAATCGGCGGTCTTGTCGGCGTTGCGGCGGCGACGGGACAGCGGCGCCACCTGCGCCCGCAACTGTGCCACCTCCAGCATCCCGATATGGGCTACCGCGCTGGCGATCAGGTCGTCGAGGCTGGAGAAGTAGTACGTGGTTGATGCCAGCGGCAGTCCCGCGCGCCGGGCCACGGCGCGGTGCCGCACCGCCTCGAAGCCACCCTCGCGCAGCAATTCGGCGGCCGCGTTGACCAGCGCGTACCGCCGGCGCTCACCCTTGGGCGTGACGGCTCCTTTGGGGGCTGCCACAGCCTTCGGCGCGGCCGGGACGACCTGGGGGGCGGCGACGGCTGCCCGGGGAACGAGGTCCCCGTCTGGAGCCACTGCTGCTGTCACCTAGGTCATGGTGCCAGCCAAAATGGCGCCGCATCGGGCTTTCCAAAGAAACCATCGTCGGTCGTTCGGCGGACCGCGGTCACCCATGGGCGCTTTATGATGGCGCGCATGCCGGAGATGAGCCGCCGCGCCGTGCTGCGGCTGGGCGCGGGAGCAGCGACCGGGGCACTCGGCGCCTACTCGCTCGATCGGCTGCTGCCCGCCCGAGCGGCGCTGGCCTCACCCGTGACGATGGCCGGTACCGGGATTCCACTTGCGCCCCGCCCGCCGCTGGCGCCGCGCCCGCCACTCGATACTCCGGCGGCCCCTACGATGGTGACCGGCTCGTTTGTGTCAGCCGCGCGCGGGGGCGTCGCCACCAACTGGTCGATCGCCCGACCGCCAGGGCAGACCAAACCGCTCCGACCGGTGATCGCACTGCACGGAAAGGGCAGTAACGCGGCCACGGTGATGGCGGGCGGCGTCGAGCAGGGCCTGGCGCAGGCGGTGGGCGCCGGTCTGCCACCCTTTGCTGTCGTCGCTGTCGACGGTGGCGGAAGTTATTGGCACAAAAGAGCTTCCGGCGAAGACAGCGGCGCAATGGTGTTGGACGAACTCATCCCGATGCTGGGCGGGCAGGGACTGGACACATCGCGAGTCGGCTTCCTGGGGTGGTCGATGGGCGGCTACGGCGCACTGCTGCTCGGTGGCCGGCTCGGCCCGGGCCGGACCGCTGCCATCTGTGCGGTGAGCCCGGCGCTATGGATGTCCCCGGGCGCGGCCGCACCGGGCGCCTTCGACGGGCCCGGCGACTTTGCGGCCAACTCGGTCTTCGGCATGCCGGCGCTGGCCTCCATTCCGGTCAGAGTGGACTGCGGAGACAGCGATCCGTTTTACGGCGCGACCAAACAATTCGTCGCGCAACTGCCCAATCCGCCGGCCGGCGGCTTCTCCCCCGGCGGCCACGACGCGTCGTTCTGGAGCTCGCAACTGCCCGCGGAACTGACCTGGATGGCACCGCTGCTCACCGCCTGACGGCTCCCACCAGCCCAACCGCGCGCGATACCAGAAGCGTTACCATATTTGTTACGATAATGCGCCATAGCTGATGGCCGTAGTACCTGGAGGTGACCCGAATTGGCGAGGCAGGCCGCCGCGGACAAGCGACAACGGCGTGAACGCGGATCAATCAGCGTCGATGAAATCGTCAACGGCGCGTTCGACGTCGCCGGCGAAGTATCTGTCGACGGACTGAGCATGCCTCTGCTGGCCAAGCATCTCGGCGTCGGGGTCACGAGCATCTACTGGTACTTCCGAAAGAAGGACGATCTGCTCGACGCGATGACCGACCGCGCGCTGGGGCAGTACGACTTCGCTACACCATTCGTCGGGGGCCAAGACTGGCGAACCTCGTTGCACGATCACGCCCATAA
>NZ_JBYCLD010000214.1:0-12377 GCF_057473725.1 Mycobacterium sp. TH-M11
TCAGGATGGTTTGCGGCAGCTTCAGGGTCTCCTCGACCGCGACGGTGGCCGCGCCGACCAGAAGCCGGACTCCAAAGGGTGCAGTTGCCATGGCCCCAGCCTGCCTTACCTGCCGGTCATCTCCAAGTATTGACCGGCATGACGCGAGCTGGCGGTCTCATATCGGCAGACCGTACGCTGGTTGCCATGCCCCAAACCGTCGACGTGGAGATCGCCTACCGTTCAGCCGCGCGGGCGAGCGGCGCCCCCGCCGGCAAGCGGGTGCTGCTGGCGGAGCCACGCGGCTACTGCGCGGGCGTGGACCGGGCAGTAGAGACCGTCGAACGGGCCCTGGAGAAGCATGGTGCCCCGGTGTACGTGCGCCACGAGATCGTGCACAACAAGCATGTGGTGGACACCCTGACGAACAAGGGTGCGGTCTTCGTGGACGAGACCGATCAGGTGCCCGAAGGCGCCATGGTGGTGTTCTCCGCGCACGGTGTGGCCCCGACCGTGCATGAGTCTGCCGCCGACCGCGGTCTGCGGGTGATCGACGCGACCTGTCCGCTGGTGACCAAGGTGCACAACGAAGCCAAGCGATTCGCTCGCGATGGCTACGACATCCTGCTGATCGGCCACGCCGGCCACGAAGAGGTTGTCGGGATCATCGGCGAGGCCCCCAACGACGTGCAGTTGGTTGACGGCTTAGATGCTGTAGCCGCGGTGACCGTCCGCGACGAGAACAAGATCGTGTGGCTGTCGCAGACCACGCTCAGCGTGGACGAGACGATGCAGACAGTGTTCAAGCTGCGTGAACGGTTCCCGAACCTGCAGGATCCGCCCAGCGACGACATCTGCTACGCCACTCAGAACCGCCAGACCGCGGTCAAGGCGATGGCCCCGGAGTGCGAGCTGGTGATCGTGGTGGGCTCGCGGAACTCCTCGAACTCCTGCCGGCTGGTCGAGGTGGCGCTGGGTGCCGGTGCCGGCGCGGCCCACCTGGTGGACTACGCCGACGACATCGACCCGGCGTGGCTGGCTCCCGAAGCATGCGAGGTACAGACCATCGGCGTCACCTCGGGTGCGTCGGTGCCGGAGATCCTGGTCCGCGGAGTGCTGGAGCGGCTTGCCGAGCACGGCTATGGCACGGTGTTCCCGGTGGCCACCGCCAACGAGACCTTGGTGTTCGCCTTGCCCCGCGAGATCCGGCCGGATCGGCGCTAGCGTCGATCCCAGGCGCGCCGTCAGCCGGGCGCTTGATGGCTGCTCAGTGAAGAATGTCAGCCGTCAATCCGTTGTTTTGGGGCTCTCTAACGCGTCGAGGTTGGCCAGGGCGATCCGCGTACTTGTCTCGTGATTGGAGAGGGGCCGCATGTGGTCCCATCCCTCGATCACCAGCGTCGGACTGTCGTCCTGGCCGCTGAACTCCTCCAGGAAATATCGAAGGGTCTCACTCGTCGTGTGATCGACGAGGGGCACGCGCCGGCTCAAGTGCAGTTGCACCGTCTGTGTATCCGGCGGAAACTGCCCTAACTCCCGAATTACGTGGAACAGGTTGAAACACACCAGGGAACCATCCAGGTACAGGTGGTAGGCACCCTCATCGAAATCCCTTTGCGACACCGGATTGCGGAAGAGACTGAGCAAGCGCCTGGCAAGACTCGGATTGGCGGAATCCGAGCGGTTGCGCAGCGTGTGCCAAAGACTCTCCAACCACAGATTCAGCGCCAATTTCACGGCGACGCCGGCCAGAAGGCCGATGAGCAGGTCCGTCGTCAACGTCACGAGCAAGGTGATCGCGAAGATGATGAACTGCTCCGTCCCGACCCGTGCAACATTGAGCCAAACCGCGGGCTTGCACAGTTTGTAGCCGATGAACACCAGGACGGCGGCCAGCACGGTCAAAGGGACCATGTTGATCAGGTTGCTGAACAGCAGCACGAACATCAGCAGGAAACAGGCGTTGTAAAAGTTTGCCCACTGGGTCCGGCCACCGCCCAGAATATTGGCGGTGCTCTTGATCATGCCGGGGATGATGGTCAATCCACCGAGCGCGCTGGAGGCGACGTTGGACGCGCCCATGGCCTGCAGGGTCCGATCCGGGTCGGAGCGGCGGCGAAAGGGATCGATTCTGTCCACGGCCGCGATCGTGGCCAGGGACTCGGCCCCGTCGATCAAGACCAGGGTGATGACCAGGTAGGCCAGCGTCAGCCATAGTTCGGGATGGGCGAACACCGTTCCGAACTGAGGCATGACAACCCCGTCCATGACCGAACTGGGGACGTTGATCAGGTAGGGCTCGTCCAGCTTCAGGATGAATACGCTGGCGAGTGTGCCGACGAAGAACACCCAGACCGGTGGCGGCATCACCTTCAGCAGTCGCCCTGGCATCGCTGTCAGCACGAAAAGCCCCGCCAGGCAACCGATCCCCAGGATGAAGACCTGAAGGTTCATCGACCCGAGGTGGCGGGGAACTTCGGCTAAGATCGCCCAGAATTCGCGGCCCTCGAACGGCACACCCATAAACAGCGGGATCTGCTTGGCGATGATCATCAGGCCGATCGCGGCCAGCATGCCCTGAATGGCCGCAGCCGGGAAGATGGCGCTCAGACGGGCCACCTTCAACCTGGCAAGGATCAACTGCACCCCGCCCGCCAGGGCGATGGCAACCAGAACCAGGGGATATCCGACCGCAAGCAACTCCGATTCCGAGGCGCCCTCGCCCAGGCGGATCTGTCCCAGCGTGATCATGCCGGCGAACAGGACCGGCGCCAATCCCGCCGCCGGGCCGCTGATGGTCACATACGAGCCGCCTAAAAACGGCAGGACAAAACCCGCAATGATCGCCGACACGATCCCGCAGATCGGCGGCGCGCCCGAGGTGATCGCGATTCCCATCGAGAACGGCAGCGAGACCATGGCCACGGTGAAACCTGACCGGAGGTCATAGCGCCAGTGCTTGAGACCGGCCAGGCCATTGCGCGGCTTTTCGGTCGGAACGGTCACGATCTGTTTCATGGATCAGCTCTCTCGGCACCGGCTTAAAACACTGGGGTAAAGCGCTGCCGAAATTCGTGCCGCATCACTCCGACTTCATGCCGGGAGGACGGAAATACGGGGGTGGGACGGACAAATCGCATGGTAGTCGTTACAGCGGAATGCGCCAATTGAGCCGCAGCCACCAAAAAATCCGCGCTGTGGTAAACGCCAAACCGTCAGGCCGATACGGTTAGCTGCATCGGCCCAGTTTCACCTGGTATCGATAACTCATCCCAGCTCGGTAGCAAATTTGGGTTGATTCAGCACCTCGGAGACCCCTGTTTCGTCGGTGGATCGAGGCTAAGTGTCGAGCGCGGTGCGAGCCGGCTTGGCTAGACGTCGAACTCCCAGGAGTCGACTTCGTCGCGCGGTGGACGCGAGCGGGCGCGGGGCGCCGCGTCGGCCTCGTCGGCTCCTGACCCGCGGTAGCGCACCTGGGAAACGGGGTGCCGAGTGCCGGTTCCATTGCCGCGCCCGTCGGCGCCCGTCGGCGCCGGTCGGCGCCGGGGCATCGACTCGGAGGCTTCGGTCGGGCGGTAGCTGCGTGGATGCGGATCCCGGTTCGCCCTCGAGAGCGGATCGCCTGAGCGCAATGGGTCCTGGGGCGGGCGCGGACGCCGCCGCGGCTCGTCTTGCCAGTCGGGTGCCGGGCGCCGGCGGGGTTGACGCTCGTCATGCGCCTCCGGAGCCGGGCGGCGCCGTTGCTGCATTGGTTGGTCGCGGCCGTCGGCTGCCGGGCGGCGACGCGGGCGCGGTTGGTCTGCGGCGCGGGCGTCCATGTCCGGCCGAACGTGCCGCGAACGTGTCGGCGCCGAGCCGTTGGTCGCGCCGCGGCGCTCGGTGGAGCGGGTCCGTGATCGAGACCCAGAACCCGCGCGCGCGGCCCGACGGGATTCCGCGGTGGCGCGACGGGGACGCTGACCCGGGCGCCCCTCGCGGGAAGCCGGCTTCTCGATGGCGTGCGCGGGGTTGCGGGTGAGGGCCGAGGTGAGCATGGCACCCACCCGGTCGCTGAGGGTGGCCCGCTTCGGAGTGGCGTCGTCCGCGGTTTCGCGTTTTGCGGTTCCGCCCAGCATCCCGAGGTACCAACGGACCATTCCGATCAGCAGCACCGCCGCGGCGGTGAACAGCATCAGCGGGAATCGTTCGATCAGGGGATAGCCGCAGTTGATGACGATGGCCTTGAGGCCGGGGAATCCGCCGCCGCGCAGCAGCCAGTACGCGCTGGGCACGCTGACGAACAGGATCAGCGGGGGTTGGACCACCGTGGTGAACACGGCCGATTGCTGCACCATGAGCACCGCGGCGATACAGCCCATCGCATAGAGCGCGGAGAAGACGATGGTCAGTTCTTTGTCTCCGGAGCCGGCGTCGAACGCCACCCCGATCGCGGTCGCGACCACCGCCACGGCCACGGCACTCCACCACGGCAATCCGGCGATGTTCGGCAAAATCGAACGGTGGTCAGCGGCCACTGCCGACTTCTCCCGCGCTACTGCCACACACTGACGGTACCGGCTGACGGCGGCGGGGGCGCACGGCGGCACGCCCCGGGCCTTAGACTTGGCTTCCCGTGAGCCTGAGTCTGGGAATCGTGGGGTTGCCCAACGTCGGTAAGTCGACCCTGTTCAACGCGCTGACGCACAACGATGTGTTGGCCGCCAACTACCCGTTCGCGACGATCGAGCCGAACGAGGGTGTGGTGCCGCTGCCCGACCCCCGGCTGGTCAAGCTGGCCGAGATCTTCGGCTCCGAGCGGATCCTGCCGGCGCCGGTGACGTTCGTCGACATCGCCGGCATCGTCAAGGGCGCCTCGGAGGGCGCCGGCCTGGGCAACAAGTTCCTGGCCAACATCCGCGAGTGCGACGCGATCTGTCAGGTGGTGCGGGTCTTCGCCGACGACGACGTGGTGCACGTGGACGGCAAGGTGGACCCCGAGGCCGACATCGAGGTGATCGCCACCGAGCTGATCCTGGCCGACATGCAGACCCTGGAGAAGGCGGTCCCGCGGCTGGAGAAGGAAGCCCGCAACAACAAGGACCGCAAGCCCATGCACGAGGCCGCGGTGGCCGCCGCGACGATCCTCGACACCGGCAAGACGCTGTTCGCCGCCGGCGTGGACACCGCGCCGCTGCGCGAGCTGAACCTGCTCACCACCAAGCCGTTCCTGTACGTGTTCAACGCCGACGAGTCGGTGCTCACCGATGCGGCGCGGGTCGCTGCGCTGCGCGAGCTGGTGGCCCCGGCCGACGCGGTCTTCCTCGACGCCAAGATCGAAGCCGAGCTTGCCGAGCTCGACGACGAGTCGGCGATGGAGCTGCTGGAGTCGATCGGGCAGAGTGAGCGCGGCCTGGATGCCTTGGCGCGAGCCGGTTTTCACACCCTGAAGTTGCAGACCTACCTGACCGCCGGGCCCAAGGAGGCGCGGGCCTGGACCATCCATCAGGGCGACACCGCGCCCAAGGCGGCCGGGGTGATCCACACCGACTTCGAGAAGGGCTTCATCAAGGCCGAGGTGGTCTCCTACGACGACCTGGTCGAGGCCGGGTCGATGGCCGCCGCCAAGGCCGCCGGCAAGGTGCGCATGGAGGGCAAGGACTACGTCATGGCCGACGGGGACGTGGTGGAGTTCCGGTTTAACGTCTAAGACTGCCGACATGTCTGAACGTCGTGACCGGTGACGTTGCGGACGGGCATGCGATGGCCTTGAACTGCTAGTTTCTATCCCGGTCAACATTGGCCACGGCGAACAGGCAAGCAAGGAGGCCACCGAAGTGGCAGATCAGTTGCCGCCGTGCCCGGCTTGCGGTGAGGCGTTCAGCTACGAGCAGGGGGCACTGCTGGTGTGCCCGATGTGCGGCCACGAATGGTCCCCCGATGAGGCGTCCGATGCCGACTCGGCGTACGCGGAGGTCGCCGTCAAGGACTCGGTCGGCAATGTCCTTGCCGACGGAGACACCGTGATTGTCGCGACGACGGTGAAGGTCAAAGGCGGCGGTGGTTCTGTCATCAAAGCTGGCACGAAGGTCCGTGGGATCCGGCTCATCTCTGATGGCGTCGGCGATCACGATATCGACGCGAATGTGCCCGGTCTGGGCCGTATGCAGCTCAAGTCGAGCGTGGTCAAGAAGGTCGTCTGAACCGTCTGTTCCACGGAATCGCCGGCCCTCGTCGACGGTGAGGTTGTCATGGCGGGTGGCGCAGGTCGCGCGTTAAATCATTGAAACATCGGGTGCGCAGCGGGCCGGTAGGCGGTTAGCTGGCGGTAACTGCCGACAGAGGGAGCACCCGATGGTTGCGCATAAGCCGCGATTACGGACGGTTTCGGATGATCCGGCCCGAGTCGAATACCGAACCGTGCACGGATATCTCCGAGCGTATCGGGTGGCTGGGGACGGGCCGCCGCTGCTGTTGATCCACGGGATTGGAGACAATTCGTCGACCTGGAAGCCGCTGATCCCGCTGCTGGCGCAGAAGTACACGGTGATCGCCCCGGATCTCCTCGGTCACGGGCTCTCGGATCAGCCGCGCGCTGACTATTCCGTCGCCGCGTTCGCCAACGGCATGCGAGATCTGCTGTCGGTCTTGAATTTTGACCGGGTGACGGTCATCGGGCACTCCTTGGGCGGCGGGGTGGCGATGCAGTTCTGCTACCAGTACCCACAGATGGTTGAGCGGCTGGTGTTGGTGGCCGCCGGCGGTGTGAAGCGTGAGGTCAACCCCGCGCTGCGGCTGGCGTCGCTGCCGGCCGCACCGCAGGCGCTGGCCGCACTTTCAGTGCCAGGATTTGAGACAGCGCTTCGGATGGTTCGGGGTCAGATCGACAAGGTGAACCTGCCGGCGCTTCTGGTCGATCTGCCCGAGATCCTGCGGGTGCTAGGTGATTTGAGTTCGCCGAACAAGCGGGCGGCGTTCGTGCGGACGCTGCGCGCCGTGGTGGATTGGCGCGGGCAGATGGTCACCATGCTCGACCGCAGTTATCTCACCGAACGGCTCCCGATCATGATCGTCTGGGGCACCCACGATCTGGTGCTGCCGTATTCGCACGCCAAGCTCGCACACGCCGCTATGCCGCATTCGCGGTTGGAAACCTTCGTCGATTCCGGTCATTTCCCGTTCCGTGACGACCCGCTGCGGTTCGCCGACCTCGTCGACGACTTCATCACCAGCACGGTGCCGCTGGATTTCGACCTGGAACGGTGGCGTCGGCTGCTCACCGACGGAGCGGCCGACCCAGCGGTGGCGGATCCGGATGAGGAGTTGCTGCGCGCGTTGAGCGACGTCCGCAGCGCAACCTGACCCGCGGGGTCTGGCGTCATGACCGATGGTCTGAACGCGCCGAACGGGGGGAGACGGGCAGCGCCAGACTGCCCAGAACTACGCCCTCGTCGCCCTCGTCCGAGGGCTCGATTCCGAGGAGCGGTCCTCAGAATGTTGGCATCCGAACTGGGTCGGCGCAGTCGATCGTGGCCCCTGACCCGCGATTCTCGATGCGTGCCCTCGTTCATTCGCCTAGCGTCACCGCGCCCGTCTTCCGCCGCGCTAGAATTCTGTACATGACTACGCTGCCGCTCGCTGAGGTGCGGGCCAACCTGTCCAAATTGGTGGATGAGGCCGTGCGCACGCATCAGCGGGTGGAGGTCACCAAGAACGGGCGCCGCGCCGCCGTGCTGATCAGCGCCGACGACTACGACTCACTCATAGAGACGCTCGAGATTCTGGGTGATCGAGAAGCGATGGAGGCCATTCGCGAGGCGGACGCCGATATCGCGGCCGGCCGCGTCTACCCGCTTAACGAGGTGGAGGCCGAACTCCGTGCGAGGGGCATCATCACTTCATGACGTACCGGGTCGAGCTGACTCGGCGCGCCCGGCGAAGTTTGTGCGAGGAGCTTCCCGAGGTGGTCGCCGCGGCTTGTTGGGAGTTCATTCGCGGTCCGCTTGCCGAGAACCCGCAGAGGGTCGGCAAGCGCCTGCGCGACGAGTTGGCTGATCGCTGGTCGGCGCGGCGCGGCGAGTTTCGGGTTGTCTACGAGATCCATGAGGACGTCGTCGTTGTCCGGGGTATCGACGTACGGCATCGTCGTGATGTTTATCGGTGACGGAACGTGGTGGAGTTTCGGTTTAACGTATAACGTTATTGACGAGATGCGTTATACGATCGTCTCGTGATCAGGTCGTTCGGCGACAAGGACACCGAGCGGATCTGGCAGGAGCGGTACGTCAAGGGTGTGGACCGGACGATCCAGCGGGCAACGTTGCGGAAGCTCGAACTGATCCATGCGGCCAGGGTCATCAGGGATCTTCGAGTTCCGCCGGGCAATCGCCTGGGGCGGTTGGTCGGTGGTCGGCGCGGGCAGCACAGCATCCGCGTCAACGCCCAATGGCGAATCTGCTTTGTCTGGAGTGAAGGGGGTGCAGAAGATGTCGAACTCGTCGACTACCGCTGAGAATGATCGGATCGAGCCGATCCATCCGGGGGAGATCCTGATGGAGGACTTCATCGAGGGCTTTGGGATCACCCAGAACAAGCTGGCCGTGTCCATCGGTGTGCCGCCGCGTCGGATCAACGAGATCGTGCACGGCAAGCGTGGAATCACGGCCGACACGGCGATCCGTCTGGCGCGGTACTTCGGAACGTCAGAGGAGTTCTGGATGAACCTTCAGTCGCACTACGAACTCCGGACCGAGCGTCGTGCGCTGATGGACCAGGTCGAGGCCATTACGCCTCTAGAGAGTGCGTAGCTGTTGATCACGGAAAGTCTTGCGGGTCAATGGAGTCTCGTGCGAGATGTGGTGCGGAGGAGCGCCGGTCCGACTTTCACGGGCATTCGCTTCGTGCGGTATCCGGTCATGATGCCGCCTGCGTAATCTGCCGTTTATCGGCGTCGGGATCCGGTGGAGTTCAGATTCAACGTCTAGCTGGCGGTGTCGACTCGTACTGTTTGCCTATGGGCCATGACGAGCGAACTACCTGGGTGATCGTCGCTTCCCGCGACCACGCACGACGTGGGCTCCGGGACGGGTTCGTCATGGCGAACCATGGCAAGCGCGCTCCATTGGCCCGCATGAAGATCGGCGACGGCATCTTCATCTACTCACCGAAGACGGCCTTTCCTGACGGCGAGCCCTTCCGCGCGATCGCCATCGTCGGAAAGATAACCGGTGAAGCTCCCGAACCGAGCGCCGCGATTCCGGGTGGTTTTCGGTTGGCCGCCTCCCTGCGGGAGATCAGCCCACTGCCGCTCAGCCGCATTCGCGACCAATTTCCGGTGAACCGCGTGCGCTTCGGCTGCTTCTCTCTGTCGTCTGAGCAGAGTGCGGCGATCTGGGCATTGGTGGACGAGGGCTCGGAGGCTGTTTATGTCGGTGACGTTGATCGGTAACGGGACGTGGTGGAGTTGCGGTTCAACGTGTAGGGACTGTTGCGAAGTCGTTTTAACCAGTGGTTGATGCCGGAGAAGTCGCCGACGTGTGTCTCGGCGGTGACCTCACCGCGACGACCATGGGGGAGGCTCGTCCTCATGTCGGTGGTTGAGGTGATCTATCTGGTGGCGGCGCTGCTCTGGATTTTTGTGGTGGTGGCTGCGGCGTGCATCGGAGGCCGCTACCTGGTGAAGCTTCGTGCCAAGCGCCGCCAGGTGGCTGGGCTGATCGACATCGTGCGACTGTCCATCGAGCGCGCCATCGTCCCGTACCGGGCAGTGGCAGCCGGCGGTGCCGCCGTTCTTCAGCGGGTAGTTGCCGGAAGCGGCGTCTTCGGGAGCGTCGCTCAGTTGATGATCTCGTCGAGCCCGTCAGCGCGCAGCGCGGCCAGCCGATCACGCCACTCCTGAAGTGCCTCGGGCGTCAGTCGCGGCCAATCAAGGATCTCTTCGACAACGACAAGCGGTGCACTGCTGCGATATGAGCGGGTCGGATTGCCGGGGAACTTCTTGTCGGTGACGTTGGGGTCGTTCTCGAATTCCCCGGTCGGTTCGACGCGGTACACCCGCGGTTCCCCGTCGCCGGCGGCGAGCTCGGCCGCCAGCCCGGCACCGCTGACCAGCGCGGTGAAGTAGATGTGGTTCATCACGATCTCGGGCCGGTAGTTGGACCGGAAGCCCGCGCTGAGCAGGTCACCAACCACCAGTTGAGCTTTGGTGCCGTGAAAGAACGGGCCCGCTTCCTCGATCGCGTCCATCGGTTACAGGGTAGGGACGCGTGGAGGCCCTTAACCGGTAACCTGGCCGCGGTGCGGATTCGTGACTGCGTCGGCTCGGCCGAATATCCCCGGCTGGTGGCGATCTGGCGCAGCGCCGTCGCCGCGACGCACGACTTTCTGGCAGAAGCCGACCGCGCGGCGATCGAAAGCCAGCTGGCGGGCAAGTACTTTCCCGGGGTTCGTGTCACAGTCGCTGAGATCGACGGTGAGCCGGTGGGTTTCGCCGGAACGGCGGGGGAGCAGCTGGAGATGTTGTTCGTCCACGCCGATGCTCGTGGCCACGGAGTCGGTACCGCACTTCTCGAACACGCGATGGCCGAGCAGCAGATCCGCTTGGTCGACGTCAACGAGCAGAACGAGCAGGCGGTCGGGTTCTACGTTCGGCGCGGTTTCGTCGTCACGGGCCGCAGGGAGCGTGACGACGCCGGTCGGCCATACCCGTTGCTGCACATGGAGGCACTGCTCACACCGGTCCTGAGTTATCTGAACGAGAACCGGCCGGGCGAGCCGGTCGGCGCCTACCTCTACGGTTCGGCGGCAACCGGCGGGCTGCGGCCGGACAGCGACGTCGATCTGCTGGTTCTCACCCGCACGTCGCTCTCGGAGTCGGAACGGGCGTCGCTGGTCTCCGAGCTGCTGAGTGCGTCCGGATGGCGCGGGCACGCTGCCCAGTTCCCCGAGGTCGCCGACCGTCGGCCCCTAGAACTGACCAGCCTGGTCGTGGCCGACGTTGATCCGTTGCCGCAGAAGCCCCGCCGCGACTTTCAATTCGGCGAATGGCTGCGCGCGGAGCTGCTGGACGGTCATGTCCCGCCCCCGATTTCCGACCCCGATGTGGTCGTGCTGCTGGCTACCGCCCAGAGCGCGCATCGGGTGCTACGCGGCCAACCGCTCGAAGCTCTCGTCGCTCCGGTGCCGCCCGAGCTACTCCGGCACGCCCAGCTCGCGTTGCTGCCCGACCTCATGAACGACCCAGCCGGCGAGGAGCGGTTCTTCCTACTGACCTTGGCGCGCATCCTGGTCACCATCGAGACCGGGCAGATTGTGGCCAAGGACGTTGCCGCGCAACGAGTCGCACCGCGATTGACGGGACAAGATCGTGTTCTGCTGGAGCTTGCCGGGCAGGACTATCTCGGCCTCGCCCAGGTGGACTGGCGCGACCACTACGACCAGGTCGTGGCGTTGGTTCCGACGCTGGTCGGGCTGATCCGCGAGGCCGACGAGGCTGGCCGCGGCTAGCGTGCCTACCGCGCCCCGAGGGCTGCACAAGGTTCATTTAACCGAGGCGGCTCGCACGAAATTCGGCAGCTGAGGTGCCGCCTATCCTGCATTCGCGCTAGAATTCTGTACATGACGACGCTGCCGCTGGCCGAGGTACGGGCGAATCTGTCCAAAGCCTGAAGTCGCTCGGACTTGGTGAACACCGTGCCGGGCTTCGTTCTACAGGCACGGCGAACGCTGCCGAGTCGAACTCGGCGTAGCCCGTTTCGGATCAGAAAGATTCGATAGCCAAGACGTGACGACTACCAGATGACGGCGAGCCCCGCGGCCGTCAGGGCCAGGGCGCCCGCGGCGTAGAACAGCGGGCGAGGGGCTTCCCCTCCTGACTTGCGCTGCCGGGCCCGGCCGATGCCCAGCACGGCACCGAGGGCGATCAGGATCACCAGCTTGATCTCGATCTTGGGGTAGTTCAGCACCACACCGGCCGGCCAGGGGGCGGCCAGCGCGAGTCCGGTCAGCAGCGACAGCACCACGCCGTAGTCCATCACCGGGGTGAGCTGGAAGCGCCGTGCCGCGGCTTCGGCGATCAAGGCCCCGAAGGTCACCGCGAATCCGACGATGTGCAGCAGAACTATTACGTGCCGTAGTACCTCCACGTCGCACAGGCTAGCCGCTGGCGGCGGCAAATGGTATTCGATCCGAGGTACTCACAGCCCGGCCCCTGAGGCCCCTTCTGGCGGAGTCTTTACCCTTACCGACATGACCTCATCGACCACCCGCCTGGCTGCCGTCGTGGCCGCCACCCGTGACCCGGCCGCCGCCGACCCGGCCGGCTCCCAAGTCGTCTTCCGCGCCTCCGCCGTCGCACACGACGCGGTCGCCAGCACGGTCACTATGGGCCGCTACAGCGTCGAGGTCGACGAGCCGCCGTCGCT
>NZ_JBYCLD010000215.1:0-5415 GCF_057473725.1 Mycobacterium sp. TH-M11
GGTGTCAGACACCACCCATCCGTCACCGTCGCCGCGCACGCGTCAAGGATAAGCAGCACGCCGGAATGACGCGCCCTATGTCGCAGACCGGTAACGACTCGGGAAATCTGCGTAGGCAGGCCCGCGCATCCGCGGGAAAACACTCTTAGACTTCACTTAATACCGTTTCGCGACACCCGCGCCCGAAAGATGAGGTCCGAACTGACGTGACCGTCGAGTTGGCACACCCGTCGACTGAGCCGCTGGGTTCGCGGTCGCCGATCGAACCGGCCCACCCCCGCTGGTGGTTCGTGGCGACGACGCCGGGCCGCATTCTGTCCATCGGTGTGGTGCTGGCCATCCTCGGTGGGCTCACCGCATTTGCCACGTCCACCACGATCAACCAGCGGCAGCATGCGCTGACCACCGTGCTCAGCCACACCGAACCGCTGGCCTTCGCAGCCGGGCGGCTCTACACCACGCTGTCGGTGGCCGACGCGGCCGCGGCGACCGCGTTCATCGCGCAGGCCGAGCCCCGAACCGTCCGTCAGCGCTACGAGCAGGCGATCACCGACGCGGCGGTGGCGGTGACTCGAGCGTCGAGCGGTCTGACCGACGAGCCGCTCGTGCAGTTGCTCGGCCGGGTCAACGCCGAGTTGGCGGTCTACACCGGGTTGATCGAGATCGCGCGGACCGACAACCGGGCCGGCGATCCCGTCGGTTCGTCGTACCTGTCCGAGGCGTCGACGTTGATGCAGTCGACGATCCTGCCCGACGCCGCGCGGCTGTACAGCCAGACATCGGAGCGGGTGGACACCGAGACCACGGCGTCGACTCAAGTTCCGGCACCGGTGATTCTGGTCGTGCTCACCACGGCGATCTTCGGCGCTTTCTCGCATCGATGGCTGGCCCGGCGCACCAAGCGGCGGATCAACCCCGGTCTTGTCGCCGGCGCGCTGGCAATTCTGGTTATGGTGGTATGGGTGGGAACCGCGCTGGCGATCTCCACCAGCGGCAGCCGCAGCGCCAAAAACACTGCGGCAGAGTCACTGAAGACGATTACCAATCTGTCGATCAGTGCGCAGCAGGCACGTGCCGACGAGACCTTGTCCCTGATTCGGCGCGGGGACGAAGAGGTCCGCAAGAAGACTTTCTACGAACGCATCGATGCCATGCACAGACAACTCGACGCATACCTCGCTCGACCCGACGCCGTCGACAAGAGCGACTTGCAGGGTGCCGGCCAGCTGCTCAATCAGTGGCGCCGGGCCGATGACCGGATCAACGCCTACATCTCGGTCGGTGATTACCGCGCCGCCACCCAGGTTGCGCTGGGCAGCGGCGAGGACGACTCCACCCCCGCGTTCGACAAACTCGACCGCGCGTTGGTCAAGGCGATGGAGCAGAGTCGCCTCGAATTGCGTGACGACGTGCTCAACGCGCGTGCCGGCTTGTCCGGCGCCACGGTCGGCGGCATCGTGCTCAGCCTGGGCGCGGCCGTCGCGGTCGCCCTGGGACTGTGGCCCCGGCTGATGGAGTACCGGTGATGCGGCGCGCATTGCGGATGCTGTCCGTCGCTGCGACGGCGTTGTGGATGCGATGGCGACCCGCTGCGCACGGCTTCGCCGCGCTGGCTATTGCCGCGACGCTGCTGGCGGGCTGCAGCCAGTCCGGGTCGATGGTGATCGCGCCCGCGCCGACCCTGCCGCCGCCGACTCCGGCCGGTATGCAGGAGATGCCGCCGCAGCCGCCGCTGCCCCCGGACAAGACCGCCAACGACTGCAACCCCACGGCGAGCCTGCGCCCGTTCGACAACCCGGCCGACGCCGACGCCGCGGTGGCCAACATCCGCGCCCGCGGCAGGCTGATTGTGGGCTTGGACATCGGCAGCAACCTGTTCAGCTTCCGCGATCCGATCACCGGTGAGATCGTCGGCTTCGACGTCGACATCGCCGGCGAGGTCGCCCGCGACATCTTCGGAAACCCAGCGCGCGTGGAGTATCGGATTCTGTCGTCGGCCGAGCGCATCACTGCGCTGCAGAAGGGCGACGTCGACGTTGTCGTCAAGACGATGACCATCACCTGCGAGCGACGTAAGCTGGTCAACTTCTCCACGGTCTATCTTGATGCCGCGCAACGTATTCTGGCTTCGAGCGATTCCCCGATCGCCAGACCGGCCGATCTCTCCGGCAGGCGGGTCTGTGTGGCCAAGGGCACCACATCGCTGCAGCGGATCCGTGAGATCGCGCCGCCTGCCATCGTGGTCGAGGTGGTGAACTGGGCCGACTGCCTGGTCACCTTGCAGCAACGGCAGGTCGACGCGGTCAGCACCGACGACTCGATTCTTGCCGGGCTGGTGTCACAGGACCCCTACCTGCACATCGTCGGGCCCAATATGGACAGCCAGCCCTACGGCATTGGAGTCCAGTTGGAAAACACCGGGCTGGTGCGGTTCGTCAACGGCACCTTAGAGCGGATCCGGCGTGACGGGACGTGGAATACGTTGTACCGCAAATGGTTGACGGTGCTCGGTCCTTCGCCCGCGCCCCCAACCCCGAGGTACGTGGACTGATGGCCGAGCAGCCGGCGGGACTCGACAGCCAGGACGCGGACGGTATGGGTCCGGGCACCGAGTCCGTCGACGCGATGGTGGATTCATCGTCCCAGAGCCGTCCGATGGCCACCCAGGCGATCTTTCGGCCCGACTTCGACGACGATGACGACGACGACTTCTTGATCCACATCGGCGATATCGCGCCGATGGATCGGGCAAAGCTGGTGCCACGACCCCCGGTGCGCCGACTAGGTGGCGGACTGGTCGAGATTCCACGCGTGCCCGATATCGACCCGCTGGAAGCGTTGATGCCGAATCCGGTTGTGCCGGAGTCGAAACGGTACTGCTGGAACTGCGGAAAGCCGGTGGGGCGATCCAGCAAAGGCGACAAAGGGCGGTCCGAGGGCGATTGCCCCTATTGCGGGAGTT
Source organism: Mycobacterium sp. TH-M11 (assembly GCF_057473725.1). Lineage (NCBI taxonomy): Bacteria > Bacillati > Actinomycetota > Actinomycetes > Mycobacteriales > Mycobacteriaceae > Mycobacterium > Mycobacterium sp. TH-M11. The sequence continues at coordinate 2,963 of NZ_JBYCLD010000215.1, forward strand.
CGTATTCGTTTCTGCCGCAACTCAATCCGGGCACCGTGGTGGCCGGCCAATACGAGATCAAAGGTTGCATCGCGCACGGCGGGCTGGGCTGGGTGTACCTGGCACTGGACCGCAACGTCAACGACCGCCCAGTGGTGCTCAAAGGTCTGGTGCATTCGGGCGATGCAGAAGCGCAGGCGATCGCCATGGCCGAGCGGCGGTTCCTCGCCGAGGTGGTCCACCCCTCGATCGTGCAGATCTTCAACTTCGTCGAACACGCCGACCAGCACGGCGAACCCGTCGGCTACATCGTCATGGAGTACGTGGGTGGGCAGTCACTCAAGCGGCGCAAAGGCAACAAGCTGCCCGTCGCCGAAGCGATCGGCTTTGTGCTGGAAATTCTTCCGGCCCTGAGCTATCTGCACTCGATCGGCTTGGTCTACAACGACCTCAAGCCGGAAAACATCATGCTCACCGAGGAGCAGCTCAAGCTGATCGACCTCGGCGCGGTGTCGCGGATCAATTCGTTCGGCTACCTCTACGGCACGCCGGGTTATCAGGCACCCGAAATCGTGCGGACCGGACCGACTGTGGCCACCGACATCTACACCGTCGGGCGTACCCTCGCGGCTCTGACGTTGAAGCTGCGCGCCCGCGGCGGGCGCTACGTCGAGGGACTTCCCGAAGACGATCCGGTGCTGGCCCAGTACGACTCGTTCGGCCGATTGTTGCGCCGGGCAATCGATCCCGATCCGAAGCGGCGATTTGCCAGCGCCGAGGAGATGTCCGGTCAGCTCTTCGGTGTGCTGCGTGAAGTGGTTGCGCGGGACACCGGCGTGCGGCGGCCGAGCCTATCGACCATCTTCTCGCGCAGCCGCGCGACATTCGGCGAAGCACTGCTGGTCGCTCACACCGACGTGTATCTGGATGGCCATGTGCACGCAGAAAAGCTGACCGCCAAGGAGATCGTCACGGCGCTGCAGGTGCCACTGGTCGACCCCGCCGACGTCGCTGCGCCGTTGTTGCGAGCAACCGTGCTGTCCCAACCGGTGCAGACCCTGGATTCGCTGCGCGCATTCCGGCACGGCGCCATGGATTCCGAGGACATCGACCTCTCGGAGTCCGTCGAGCTTCCGCTGATGGAGGTTCGAGCGCTGCTGGACCTCGGCGACGTCGCCAAGGCCACCCGCAAACTCGACGACCTGGCCGAGCGGGTCGGCTGGCGCTGGCGGCTGGTGTGGTATCGCGCTGTCTCCGAATTGCTCACTGGCGACTACGATTCCGCGAGCAAGCATTTCAGCGAGGTGTTGGACACCTTCCCGGGCGAGCTGGCGCCGAAGATGGCCCTGGCAGCCACGGCCGAATTGGCCGGCAGCTCAGACGAACACAAGTACTACGAAGCGGTATGGAAGACCGACGACGGGGTGATCTCGGCGGCCTTCGGACTGGCCAGGGCCCAGTCGGCGGCCGGGGATCGCAACGGAGCAGTACGGACACTCGACGAAGTCCCACCCGCGTCAAGGTATTTCACTACTGCCCGGCTCACGAGTGCCGTCACGCTACTGTCCGGCCGGTCGGTCAGCGAGATCACCGAAGAACAGATCCGCGATGCGGCGCGCCGAGTCGAGGCGCTGCCACCGACCGAACCGCGGGTGTTGCAGATCCGCGCGTTGGTGTTGGGCAGCGCGCTGGACTGGCTGGGCGACCACGAAGCCAGCACCAACCACATCCTCGGCTTCCCGTTCACCGAGCACGGCCTGCGACTCGGTGTCGAGGCGTCGTTGCGGGGACTGGCCCGCGCGGCCCCCACCCAGGCGCACCGCTACAAGCTGATCGACATGGCCAACCGAGTGCGTCCGATGTCGACGTTCTGAGCTAGCTGCCCGGCTGCCCGCCTGCGTCGCCCGATCGCCCGATCGCCCGATCGCCCGATCGCCCGATCGAGTGTGCATCCTGGGCGTCGAGTGTGCACGTGTGGCGGGATTTTCGCCGAATTTCCGCCCTAGCGACACACTGGAAACCCTGGTTACACACTCGATTTGCGGGCGTCGAGGGCACGACGGACCCGTCGCAGGATTGCCGCGGGATGGTCTGCGGCGATCACCCGGATGACGATCCAGCCCAGACGTTGCAGCGCCTCGAGTCGCTGGATGTCCTTGCGGTATTGCAGCGCATCGGTCCGATGCTGCTCGCCGTCATACTCGACGGCGACCATCAGCTCGGGCCAACCCAGGTCCAGGTAATACGTGCTGTCGGCGGTCCGCACGGCGATCTGAGTCTGCGGCCGCGGCAAACCCGCGTCGATAAGGAGCAGCCGCAGGTAGGTCTCCTGCGGTGACTGCGCACCGGCGTCGAGGCGTTCGAGGACCGTCTCGAGGTTGCGCAATCCGCGGGCGCCGGGATGACGCTCGGCGACGGCGATGACGGTATCGGGCGTGAGATTCGTCGCGCGGGCCAAGGCGTCGAGCCGGGCG
>NZ_JBYCLD010000216.1:0-2677 GCF_057473725.1 Mycobacterium sp. TH-M11
CCCCGGCGTCCAGGCCACGAGACACAGCGAGCCCGATCTGGCCGATGAGGTTGCCCGCATCGATGCCGACGACCCAACCACCCAGCAGTCGCAGCGAATCCGGGTGGAAGAACAGCCGGATCTCGCCGCCGGTTTCGCCGAAGATCTGCGCCCGGCTGTCCTCGGCGAACGAATAGGCGCCCTCCTGGATGGAGACGCCCTGCGCCGCCGCGGATGTGCGGGTCAGACCCACATAGGCGGCGGCCGGAAGGGTGAACACCGTCGTAGGAGTCGACAGGAAGTCCACGACATCGGCACGGTGATCACCGGCCATGATGTTGTTCGCGGCGGCCAGGGATTGACGGACCGCGGCGTGGAACAGCGGAGTTTTCCCGTTGACGTCACCGCAGGCGTAGATGTGGCGGAGAGTGGTTTGCAGGGTGGGATCGACCTGCACGCCATGGGCGCCTACCGCCACGCCGATCTCCCGCAACCCCGCCGGAATCACCGGGTGGCGCCCCAGCGCCTGAAACGCCACCTGCGCCGTCCTGTGCTGCTCAGCGGTTCCGTCGAAGAACACCACCCGCACGCCCGCTGGTGTGCGTTCGACCCGCCGCACCTCGGCCTGCAGAATGACGTCGATATTCGGGTCCAGCAGCCCAGCCAGCAGCCCGACCATGTCGGGATCCATCCCGGGCAACAGCTGAGCCTCCCGTTCGAACACGGTCACCTGAACCCCGAAGGCCGAGAAAAACGACGCAGTCTCCAAACCCACGTAACCGCCGCCGATGACCAGCATGGAGGCCGGCAGCGTCGAAAGGGACGGGTGATGAGCATATAGGTCGCGGCTGTTGAGGCAGAGCCCGATCCCAGGTATGGGCGGAACGGAAATATCTGACCCGCTGGCGATGACGATGTTGCGTGCACTGAACCGGCGCGCACCCTCGCCGGTGTCCACGGCCACGGTGTGCGGATCGACGATGCTCGCGGTTCCAGTCACCAGGGTGACATTCGGCGCGGCCCGCAGTTCCGCGTCGTGCTGGGCATAGCGGCGGGTTTGCACCTGGTCCTTGTGGGCGACAACCTCGGCATAGTCGACCAGAACCTCCCCGTGCAACCCGTTTTTCCCAAAGCGCCGGTGCTGCAGGAGGTGATGGGCGACTTCGCGCACGGCTTTGGACGGCACGCAGCCCTCGGCCAGGCAATTTCCGCTCATCACTCCTTTGGGATCGACCATCACGACCCGCCGCCCCGCCGCGGCCAGCCGGAAAGCCGCCGGGTAGCCGCCCCCACCCGCGCCGATTGTGAGCACCTCGATGTCATCCATGTGAATCTCCCTTCGTCAGCATCCGTTATCGTTCGTTCATCACGTCAGCGCCGATTCGCCGGCCGTGTAGAGAGCGACCGCCACCATCAGCCAGACGAACCACAACGTGAGCCGTGCAGCCGGCACCTTGGCGGCGACCACGTCCCCGAGGAGCACCCCGACCATCCCTGCCGCGGTGAAAGGTAACGCGACCGCCCAATCGACGTCGCCGCTCTCCAGGCGAAAGAACAACCCTTCGGCCGAGCTCATGGCGATCACGAGCAGCGAGGTGCCGACGGCGACCGGCATCTCGTAGCCCAGGGTGAGCACCAGTGCGGGCACGACGACGAAACCGCCGCCCACACCGAAGAACCCGGTGAGAAACCCCACCGCGGTTCCGGCGATCACCACCCGCACAGCGGTGGGGATGACGATTCGCGTGTGCTCGGGTGTTTGCGACGGCCGCGCCCGACCCGGGCCGAGGGTGCTCGCCGGGGCCGTGTGTTGTTTGGCGTGGCACGGCGTCTCACCGGAGCGGCGATGCATGCGCCACGCAGCGACCAGGATCAAGCCGGAGAAGGCCAGCAGCAGCACATCATCGGGTACCGCTTGACTGCTCAACGAGCCCAGAAACGATCCGCCGATGCCGACGAGCCCGAACGTCAGGCCCCACCCGAGACGCACCCGCCCCGCCGGCAGGTGGCCGAAAATCCCGGCCAGGGCGGATGCCCCGACCACGATGAGCGAGGTCGTCGTCGCCGTGTGCGGCGTCTCGCCCGCCCCGTAGACCAGCGCCGGCACCGCCAGAATCGATCCGCCACCCCCGAGGGCGCCCAGCGACAACCCGACCAACAAACCCAACGGCAGCGCCGCGGCCAGGCGGGCGGCGCCCAGCATCATCGCCGGCGTGTTCTAGGCGTGGATGCCCGACGCGCGCTCGCCCGCCGTCGGAACCCCCAGCCGATGCAGCACCAGACTCGCCGGGCACCACCCCACGGCCGCGTCGAGCAGCAGGCTGATCCCGACAAGGCCGGTCACGATCCGCCACCGGGGGGAGCGCGTATGCCCCAAACCCAGGGTGACAAGGATCAGGCTTCCCGCCATGAGCGCCACGATCCGCTCGATCGTCCATCCCTGCGGTCTGGGCATCCCGAGCATTCCCTGTTCGACGGGATCGACACCTCGGTGCTGAGTCATCGCAAGATTTTAGCCCGCGCCGGCCCCGCATTTTTCATCGCCGCCGGGCCGGGCGTTTGCGCGCCGCCGGCTGGGCCACAATGGATCACCATGGTGGAAGTGACCGCTCCGCTGTGGGTGGGGTTGTTGATCGGCGCCGCGTTCGGCGTTCCCGCCGCGCTGTGGGGAATCGGCAATCCCGAAACCGTCATTCGA
>NZ_JBYCLD010000217.1:0-2365 GCF_057473725.1 Mycobacterium sp. TH-M11
TTCGGTGCTCAGCGTAGTTGAGTTCGCCACGACCGATGCGGTTCATCCGTGAACTGGAGTCTTCCAGACCGAGCACCAGCCCACCACGCAGCGAGCCCTTCGCAATCCGGCATTCCTTCTCGGTGATGCCGTCGCGACCCACCTCGGCGAGCACGTCGGCGGTCACCCGGATCACTTCGGCGAAGCGCTCGGGCAGGCACGCGGCGTACACCGACATGGCTCCGGCGTCGGAGAAGGTGTCCAGCGACGAGTACACCGAGTAGGCCAGTCCGCGGGACTCTCGAACCTGTTGGAAAAGGCGGGAACTCAAGCCGCCGCCGATTGCGGTGTTCAGCACCGACAGCGCCCAGCGGTGCTTCCAGTACCGACCCGGGGTTCGTACGCCCAGGAAAACGTGGGTTTGCTCGGCGTCCCGGTTGACCACCGTCAGCCCGGGGCGACCGCCGACCCGGCCCGCGCCCTTCCGCGGCGCGATCGCGTGACGGTCTCGCGCCAACCGCGGCCCGAAGCGCTCACGCACCAGGGACACCACGTCGCCGTGGTCGACGTTTCCGGCCACGGCGACGACCATCCGCTCGGGCGTGTAGCGCCGCTGATGGAACGAATGCAGCTGCGCACGCGTCATCGACGACACCGACTGCACGCTGCCGATCACCGGGCGGCCCACCGGGTGATCACCGAACAGCGCCGCCAGGAACTGGTCGGCCAGTGCGTCTTCGGGGTCGTCGTCGCGCATCGCGATCTCTTCGAGGACGACGTCGCGTTCGACCTCGACATCGCTTGCCGCACAAAGCCCATTCAGCACGACGTCGCTGACCAGGTCGACGGCCAGCGCGAGATCGCTGTCGAGCACATGCGCGTAGTAGCAGGTGTGCTCTTTGGCGGTGAACGCGTTCAGTTCGCCGCCGACCGCGTCCATCGCTTGGGCGATATCGACGGCGGTGCGCGTCGGAGTCGCCTTGAACAGCAGGTGTTCCAGGAAGTGCGCGGCACCGGCGACCGTGCTGCCTTCGTCGCGCGACCCGACTCCGACCCAGACCCCGACCGAGGCAGAGCGCACCCCGGGCAGGTATTCGGTGACGATCCGCAAGCCGCCAGGAAGTGTGGTGCGCCGAAACGCCGCGGACGGCTCAGAGCCGTGCCGTCCGCGGCGCAGCGGCTGCGTCGATGGACTAACTGCCGGCCGTCGCGGCATCGGCTTCGGTCTGCGACACGGCAGCCTCCGGGCTGGGAGCAGCGTCGCCGTCACCGGACGCGCCGGCCGCGGCCTCGTCGCCGACAAGCACCAGGGAGATCTTGCCCCGCTTGTCGATGTCGGCGATCTCGACGCGAAGCTTGTCGCCGACATTCACGACGTCTTCGACCTTGGCGACGCGCTTGCCCTGACCGAGCTTGGAGATGTGCACCAAGCCGTCGCGACCCGGCAGCAGCGACACGAACGCACCGAAATCGGTGGTCTTGACCACGGTGCCGAGGAATCGCTCACCGGTCTTGGGCAGCTGCGGGTTGGCGATCGCGTTGATCTTGTCGATCGCGGCCTGCGCCGCCTCGCCACTGCTGGCACCGACGAACACGGTGCCGTCGTCTTCGATCGAAATCTGCGCGCCGGTCTCTTCGGTGATCGAGTTGATCATCTTGCCCTTGGGCCCGATCACCTCGCCGATCTTGTCCACCGGCACCTTGATCGTGGTGATCCGCGGCGCGTACGGGCTCATCTCGTCCGGCTCGTCAATCGCCTCGGCCATCACTTCCAGGATGGTCAGTCGCGCGTCCTTCGCCTGGGCGAGCGCACCCGCGAGCACCTGCGACGGGATGCCGTCGAGCTTGGTGTCCAACTGCAGCGCGGTGACGAAGTCCTTGGTGCCGGCGCACTTGAAGTCCATGTCACCGAATGCGTCTTCGGCACCGAGGATGTCGGTGAGCGTGACGAACCTGCGCTCGGTCTTGCCGTCCACTTCAACGTCATCAGACACCAGGCCCATCGCGATACCGGCGACCGGCGCCTTGAGCGGCACGCCGGCGTTCAGCAGCGACAGCGTCGAGGCACACACCGAGCCCATCGAGGTGGAACCGTTGGAGCTCAAGGCTTCTGAGACCTGTCGGATCGCGTAGGGGAACTCTTCGATACTGGGCAGTACCGGCATCAGGGCCCGCTCCGCCAGCGCGCCGTGGCCGATCTCGCGCCGCTTGGGCGAGCCGACCCGGCCGGTCTCGCCGGTGGAGAACGGCGGGAAGTTGTAGTGGTGCATGTAGCGCTTGGACGTTTCCGGCCCCAGCGAGTCGATCTGCTGGGCCATCTTGACCATGTCGAGGGTGGTGACGCCCATGATCTGGGTCTCGCCACGCTCGAACAGCGCGCTGCCGT
>NZ_JBYCLD010000218.1:0-4713 GCF_057473725.1 Mycobacterium sp. TH-M11
GAGAGGCTGGGTTGAGCGGGATGACTGCACCGCCAGACCGTCGGGCGATCATCACCGAGGCGCTTCGCAAGATCGATGACCTGACGGCCCGGCTGGAGATCGCCGAACAGGCCGACCTCGAGCCGATTGCCGTGGTGGGCATGGCCTGCCGACTGCCGGGCGGAGTCAACAACACCGACGACTACTGGCAACTGCTGCAGGAGGGCCGCAGCGGCGTCATCCGGGTTCCGGCGGACCGCTGGGACGCCGACGCCTACTACTCCGACGACCACACCCGGCCGGGCACCATCTGCAGCCGGAAGGGCGGCTTCCTCACCTCCTGGCGGCCCGACGAGTTCGACGCCGAGTTCTTCGGGGTCTCCCCGCGCGAGGCGATCGCGATGGACCCGCAGCAGCGGTTGCTGCTCGAAGTCGCCTGGGAAGCACTGGAAAACGCCGGCGTGACGCCGAAAGCCGTGCGCCACAGCCAGACCGGGATCTACGTGGGCCTGACCACCAGCGACTACTACTGGCTCGCGACCGAGGACGGTGGGCGTCCCGAAGACTTCGACCCGTACCTGCCGTTCGGTAACGCGTCGAACTTCGCCGCGGGCCGGCTGTCGTATTTCCTTGGCGCACATGGTCCCGCGGTCGTGCTCGACACCGCATGCTCGTCGTCGCTGGTCGCCGTCCACCTGGCCTGCCAGAGTCTGCGCCGTCGTGAAACGGATCAGGCGCTGGCGGCCGGCACCAACCTGATCCTGACCCCGGAGAACAGCATCGCCTGCTCGCGCTGGGGGATGCTGGCCCCGGACGGCCAATGCAAGACCTTCGATGCCAGCGCCAACGGCTACGTGCGCAGCGAAGGCTGCGGCGTGATTGTGCTCAAGCGGCTCAGCGACGCACAGCGCGACGGCGATACGGTGCAGGCGCTGATCCGCGGTTCGGCGGTCAACCAGGACGGCCCGAGCAGCGGCCAGACGGTGCCCAGCGGACCCGCACAGCAGGCCGTGCTGCGGGCTGCGCTGGCCTCGGCGCGGCTGGAACCCTCGGAGATCGACTACATCGAGGCGCACGGCACCGGCACCGCGTTGGGCGACCCGATCGAACTCGACGCGTTGAGTGCGGTTTTCGATCGACGTGGCGATTCGGCGCCCCTGGTGCTCGGCTCGATGAAGACCAACCTGGGCCACCTGGAGAACTCGTCGGGTATCGCCGGCTTCATCAAGACGGTCCTCAGCCTCGACCACGGCCACATTCCGCCGCACCTGCACTTCAGCGCGCTGACCCCGAATGCGGGAGCGGGAGCGTCGAAGTTCACCATTGCCGCCGACGGGATGCCGTGGCCCGAGGTGAACCGCCCGCGTCGCGCGGGGGTGTCGTCATTCGGCGTCAGCGGAACCAACGCCCACGTGGTGATCGAGCAGGCGCCCGTGACGGAACCTGTTGTTGTGCAACCGGATCCGGCGGTCAGCACGCTGATCGTCTCGGGTAAGACCCCGGCGCGCATCGCGCCGATCGCCGAGATGCTGGCCGACTGGTTGTCCGGTCCGGGCGCTGAGGTGCCGTTGGCCGACGTCGCCAACACCGTCAACAACTATCGCGGCCGGTACCGCAGCTTCGCCGCCGTGGCCGCCCGCGACCACGAGCAGGCTGTCGCCGGGCTGCGCGCGCTGGCCGCCGGTGCGCCCGCCAGCGGTGTGGTGGAGCCGACCGAGAAGCCGCACGGGTCGGGCACGGTGTTTGTGTACTCGGGTCAGGGTTCGCAGTGGGCGGGGATGGGTCGGCAGTTGTTGGCCGATGAGCCGGTGTTTGCTGCGGCGGTGGCCGAGTTGGAGCCGGACTTTGTTGCGCAGGTTGGTTTTTCGTTGCGTGAGGTGTTGGCCTCCGGTGAGCCGGTGGTCGGTATCGACCGGATTCAGCCGGTGCTGGTGGGTATGCAGTTGGCGTTGACCGCGTTGTGGCGCTCCTACGGGGTTGAGCCCGATGCGGTGATCGGTCACTCGATGGGTGAGGTGACCGCGGCGGTCGTGTCGGGTGCGCTGAGTCCGGCGGATGGTTTGAAAGTCATTGCGACGCGGTCGAAGTTGATGTTGCGGTTGTCCGGTCAGGGTGCGATGGCGCTGGTCGAGTTGGGTGCTGATGAGGCCGAGAAGCTGGCCGGGCAGTATCCGGATGTGTCGGTGGCGGTGTATGCGGCACCGGCTCAGACGGTGATCGCGGGTCCGCCGGAGCAGGTCGATGCGGCGATCGCGGTGGTGGACGGGCAGGGCAAGTTGGCGCGTCGGGTCGAGGTGGATGTGGCTTCGCATCATCGGACCGTCGACCCGATTCTGGACGAGTTGCGGGCGGCGCTGGTCGATGTGAAGCCGCAGACGCCGCGGATCCCGGTGATCGGCACGGTCGGTGAGGCTGAGGCCGCTTCGAGATTCGACGCCGATTACTGGGTGGTCAACCTGCGTAACCCGGTGCGGTTCAGCCAGGCCATAGCCACGGCGGCCGCGACGCACACCACGTTCGTCGAAATCAGCCCCCACCCACTGCTGACCCACGGCATCGGCGAGACGCTGGCCGCGGTGGGCTCCCGCGACCAGTTCGCCGTCACCGCGGCCATGAAGCGCGGCGACGACGAAACACTGTCCGTCCACGAGCAACTCGCCACCATCGGGGTGAGCGGTGACGGCGACGGTCGGCGCCGCGTCGCGATCCCGGCCTCGCCGTGGCTGCACGCCAGCTACTGGGTCGCGAAGAAACCCGCCGCCCAGCGGCTGACCGACGTCCACCCGTTGCTGGGCGCACACGTCGAACTGCCGTCCGGGTGTGAGCATGTGTGGCAGAACGACATCGGTGTCGAGACGCTGCCATGGCTGGCCGACCACACGATCGGTGGCCAAGCCGTCCTCGCGGCCGCCGGCTTCGCCGAGATGGCGTTGGCCGCCGCCACCCAGGCGCTCGGCGCCGCCACGATCAGCAAGCTCATTATCGAGCGGCCGCTGATCCTGGACGCCGCGACCCGCGTCACCACTCAGCTCTCAGTGAGCCCCGAAGCGAATCGTGTTGAGATTCAAGCCCGCTCGGGCGGGGGCAGCTGGACGCGATACGCGGTCGCCGACGTGACCCAACCGGGCACACCGGCCGGCCCGGTTGCCGGGCCGGGCACCGCGATCACGTTGTCCGACGAGGTCGCCGATCATCCCGAGTACCGCATTCACCCGGTGCTGGTCGACGCCGCGCTGCGGCAACTGGCCGCCGCCATCCCGGCCGAGTCGGAAGACGCTTCCTATCAAGCGGTTTCGGTGGAGACGATCCGCGTCTTCGCCCCGATCCGCGGGCGGGCCCGCGTGCACACCGAGTTGGCCGGCGACCGCGGCCGCGTCGTGCTCACCGACGACGCCGGTGCCGTGCTCGCCGAGCTGACCGGTGTCGAGCTCAAGCCGGTCGATCTGGCCAGCGTGCCGCTGCCGTTGGAACAGAAGATCTTCGACGCCGCATGGGTGCGTAGCCCTGCCGAGGGCGGCGCGGTGGCCGACGGCACCTGGCTGGTGCTGGCCGAAAACGACTCCGCCGCCCAGGCTCTCGCAACCGAACTCACCGACAAGCTCACCTCCTCGACGCGACGTGCGGTCAGCGCCCCGCTGGCCGATGTGTCGGCGGTCGCGGAGGCGTTCGCCACGACCGCCGGCTCGCAGCCGGTCGGCATCGTCGTGCTGCTGGCCAACCCGCCGTTTAACGGCGATGACATTGAAGCCACCGATGCCGCCCTGAAGCGGGCCCAGGACCTGGTGGTGGATATCACGGCCGCCGCGCACGCGGCCGTCGACGGCTGCAAGGGCACCTCGCCGCGGCTGTGGCTGGTCACCCGCGGCGGGTTGTCGGTCCACGACGACGAGCCGGGCGACCCGGCGATCGGCGCGCTCAAAGGCCTGGTTCGGAACTGGCGGTTCCCCGGCGAAGCGGCCCGGGTGCTGGCCGGCGAGCCGGACCTCGGCGTCACCCTGCTCGATGTGGGCAGCGCAGATGTGCTCGGCAAGCTGACCGACGAACTCGCCGCCTCGACCGGCGACGACGTCGTCGCGTTGCGCGGCGACGGACGCTACGTCGAACGGATGATCCGTGCCGCACTGGACGGCGATCGCCATGACGCGGTGGTCCGACCGGACGGCTCCTACATCCTCACCGGCGGGCTGGGCGGTCTGGGCACCGTCGTCACCGGTTGGCTGGTGGAGCGGGGTGCCGGCCGCATCGTGCTCAACGGCCGCCGCGAACCGTCGCAAGAGCAGCGCGACTACCTGGCCGGCCTGGGCGCCGAGGTGGTGTTCGTGGCCGGCGACATCGCCGCCGAAGGCGTGGCAGAGCGGCTGGTGGCCGCGGCCGAGGAGACCGGCAAGCCGCTGCGCGGGCTGGTGCACGGCGCCGGTGTGACCGGCGACGGCCTGGTCAGCGCCCTGACCCGGGAAGGTTTGGCAAAAGTCTGGACGCCCAAGGTCGCCGGCGCGCTGCGGCTCAACGCGGCGACGGCCGGCACGCAGATGGACTGGTGGGTCGGCTTCTCGTCGATGGCCACCATGCTCGGCCTGCCCGGCCAGCTGGCCTACACCACCGGTAACGCGTGGCTCGATGCGCTGATGACATGGCGGCGCGCATCCGGGCGACCCGCCACCGCGATCAACTGGGGACAGTGGTCGGCGGTCGGCATGAGCAGCAAGCTGACCTACAGCGTCCTCGACCCGATCA
>NZ_JBYCLD010000219.1:0-19133 GCF_057473725.1 Mycobacterium sp. TH-M11
GCTCGAGCGTACTTGCGGGAATTGGCGTTTCGCGACTTTTACGCTTCGGTGCTGCATCACTGGCCCGACAGCGCGTGGCGGAACTGGAACCGCGACTTCGACGCCATCAAGGTTGACGACGGGAAAGCGGCGCAGCAGCGCTTCGAGGCCTGGAAGGCCGGTCGAACCGGTTTCCCGATCGTCGACGCCGGAATGCGTCAGCTCAGCGAAACCGGCTTCATGCACAACCGGGTGCGGATGATCGCGTCGTCGTTCTTGGTCAAAGACTTGCACCTGCCGTGGCAGTGGGGGGCCCGTTGGTTCCTCGACCAACTCGTCGACGGCGACATTGCCAGCAACCAGCACGGTTGGCAGTGGTCGGCCGGATGCGGCACTGATGCGGCGCCTTACTTCCGGGTGTTCAACCCCGCTAGGCAGGCCGAAAAATTCGACCCCGCAGGCGATTACATCCGCCGATGGGTACCCGAACTTGCCGATGTCAATGACGTCACGTTGAGCAAAGGCCAGCGGCCGAGCGGCTATCCCGCACCCATCGTCGATCACGCCGCGGAGCGCAGCGAAGCGCTGCGGCGCTATCAGGCGATGGGCTAACGGGCCGCCTTCTTGCGCTCGATGTCGGCGAGCGCGGCAGCCAATTCTGCGCGCTGAGCGGCCGAGGTCTCCCAAGCCAGCTGTCGGTTCTTGACCACCTTGGCCGGGGCTCCGACCGCGATCGAGTAATCCGGCACCTCGCCCCGGACGACCGCGTGCGACCCCAGCACGCAGCCCCGGCCGATGGCGGTGCCGCGTAGCACCGTCGCCTTCACCCCCACCCAGGTGTCCGGCCCGATCCGCACCGGCGATTTGACGATGCCCTGGTCTTTGATCGGCAGCGTGATGTCATCCATCCGGTGGTCGAAATCGCAGACGTAGCACCAGTCGGCCATCAGCACCGAATCGCCCAGCTCGATGTCGAGGTAGCAGTTGATGACGTTGTCACGGCCCAACACCACCTTGTCGCCGAATCGCAGTGAGCCCTCGTGAGCGCGGATGGTGTTCTTGTCGCCGATATGTACCCAGCGCCCGATTTCCAGCTGCGCCAGTTCGGGGGTCGCGTGGATCTCGACGCCCTTGCCGATGAACACCATGCCCCGGGTGATGATGTGCGGGTTGGCCAGCTTGAACTTCAGCAGCCGGAAGTAGCGCACCAGATACCACGGGGTGTAGGCGCGGTTACGCAGAACCCACTTCAGCGAGGCCAGGGTGAGGAACTTGGCTTGCCGCGGATCGCGCAGGTTCGAGCCCCGCCAGCGGCGGTGAATTGGGGCGCCCCACATGCTCGTCATGGCCGGAGAGCCTACCTCCGGCGACGATGCCCGCCGGAACGGCGGGCTGAGAAGCCGGACCAACAAACACCTCCGGCGACGATGCCCGCCGGAACGGCGGGCTGAGAAGCCGGACCATCAGACCCAGTCGGCGACGATGCCCGCCGGGCAGTAGGCCCTACCTGAGCTGGCACAGGTTACCCTCGGCTGTACTCGATATCGGCTGATGGCCGCCATGCCATCGCGTCGCGGAAGGATGTGGGAACCACACCGTGTCCCGGCCGACTCCCCGCCGTGCACTGCGGCACTGGACATCGGTGGCGTCGGCGATCCTTCTGACGGCACTGGCCGCTGGATGCGGCAACACCGACACCTGGGTCGACACCGTGCCGGCTGAAGGTTGGCCCGCGCAATACGGCGACGCCGCCAACAGCAGCTATAGCGCGACCCCCGGGGCCGACAAGTTGAGCCTGCGCTGGACCCGCTCGGTCAAGGGCACGCTGGCGTCGTCGGTGGCACTGAGTTCGCGCAATTGGCTTGCCGCAAACGCGCAAACGCCGGGCGGCTGTTCGCTGGTGGAGTGGGAGAACGACGACAACGGGCGGCAGCGTTGGTGCACCCGGCTGTATCAGGGCGGCGGCATCTCCGGCCCACTGTTCGACGGTTTCGACAATCTCTACGTCGGCCAGCCCGGAGCCATCCTGTCCTTCCCCGTCACGCAGTGGATTCGTTGGCGTCGCCCTGTCATGGGATTGCCGTCCACGCCGAGGATTCTCGGACGCGGTCACGTCTTGGTGGTCACACATCTCGGCCAGGTGCAGGTTTTCGACGGCCATCGCGGAACGGTGATCGGCAACTCGGTGGACCTGGTGGACAACGTCGACCCGAGCGACTTCACCCGAGGGCTGGCGGACTGCGGACCGGCCAAGGAGGGCTGCCCTGTCGCGGCCGCCCCGGCATTCGCCAAGGACAGCGGGATGGTGGTGATCGGATTGTGGGAACCGGGTGCCCCGGCGCCAGGCCTGGTTGGGCTCAAGTACCACCCCGGCCAGAGTCCGTTGCTGACCCGGGAATGGACTAGCAACGCCGTCGCCGACGGTGTCCAGGCCAGTCCGGTGGTATCCGGCGATGGCACCACGATTTACGTCAACGGCCGCGACCAGCGCCTGTGGGCGCTGCATGCGTCCGACGGGAAGCCGAAATGGTCGGTTGCGCTGAACTTCCTGGCGCAGACGCCGCCGTCGGTGACGCCGGATGGGTTGATCGTTTCGGGCGGCGGCCCGGATACACGCCTGGTCGCGTTCAAGGACGCCGGCAACCACGCTCAGGAGGTGTGGCGACGTAACGACGTCAGCCCGCTCTCGACGTCGAGTCTGGCTGGGCGTGGGGTTGGCTACGCGGTGGTGACCGGCGGGCCAGGTGAAGGCGCCCGGGGCATGACGCTGCTGGTGTTCGATCCCGGCAGCGGCCGCACGCTCAACAGCTACCCGCTGCCGGAGGCGACCGGTTACCCCGTCGGCGTCGCGGTCGGTCGCGATCGCCGCGTCGTGGCTGCCACCAGCGACGGTCAGGTGTATAGCTTCGCGCCGAGCTAACTCTTGATCGCCAGCGGCGGGATCGCGTCGCGGGGGACGTGAACCTGGCTGGGGCCGGCCAACGACGGCAGCAGCTCGCCGGCAGCGAAGTAGAAGATCAGCTCGTCGTCGGTGATCGCAAAGTTTTGATAATGCGCGGCGTCCAATCCAGACGCGGGCGAAATGGCGGCACCGAGGCCTGTTTGTTTTCCAACCTCTCGTTGCACGATCGGGAAAATGGAATCGAGCGGCTTGGTATTCGGCGCGAAAAGCGTGTCGAAGGTGATCGCCTTCTGCCCCGCCATGTCGTAGTTGAAGCTTTTGTAGAAACTCGACGGCCGCGGACCCCCGAGGTCTTCGAAGACTTTGAGCACCACGCTGCGGGTTCCGCCGGGCGGCTGGCCGGAGTGGTACTGCTCGGACGTCACGTCCATTTGATAGGGCACATCACGTGGACCGGACGTCTGCGCTGACGTCTGCGCGACGTTGACGAACCCGTCGCGATTCTGGCCGAGGAAATCGGTCAGCGCCTGGTCCGGATAGTCCGCCGGGAAAGACATGTTCACCGTATAGGTGGGGGTCACCGTATGCACGACGCATGTTTGGCCGTCCTGAAGTGCTCCGCCCAAGTTGGCACACGCGGAGTCCGCTGCGGCGATCGGGCCGCAGGACCAGTTCAGCAAGGCTCCGGCCGCTATCAACGCGGCCGACATGATCTTGCGCATCGGTCGTCTCGTCCTCGCAGACTCAGAACGGCTGAAATGCCGTGTCGCCAGCGTACCTGGCCCCGGTCTCGACGGCCTGCAAACGTCTCGCTGATGATCGCCTGCCCCGGTCAGGCGGCCCCGCCCTTCCCAACGGCGGCCGCTGACCGGGCAGGCGGTTCCGTTAAAACAGCGTCGTGAGCTCTGTCCACAGGTTACTGAAATCCGCTGCGGTCCCCGTGCCATCGAAGGCCGAGGCCACGTCGGCCCAGAAGGCCTGGCCGTCGCCCAGTGCACCGGTGGGATCCGTGGTCGCCATCAGGTTGGTGCTCTCGGCGGCCGCGGTGGTGGACGTCGTCGACCCACTGTCGCCGTAGAACTTCACGATGTCGACCAGATGGTCGCTGCCTTGCGCGTAGGCGGTCGCGAGGTCGTTACCTTCGGAGTAGGAGCCGTCGTAGCTGCCGGACCCTGCCGCGTCGCCGCCGGCCCAGCCGGTGTCATTGTTACCGAAGATGACGGCGTAGTTGAAGCTGCCCGGGTTGGTGGCGTCGGTTGTTCCGGCCCACCCGTAGCTGTCGTTGCCGAAGACGAAGGCCGTGTTGTCGGCTGAGGTGCCGGCCATCGTGTCGCTGGTTGCGCCGGCCACAGCGGTAGAACCGGTGCCGTCGACGCTTGCATAGTTGTCGGTGCCGAATGCGTAGGCGTTCGCCCCGGCGCCGTTGGCGATGGCGATGTCACCGTTGGTTCCCGAGTGCGCGTACGCAGTGCCGTCCTGGAACAGCGTGATTCCGTCAAACGAGATAGCCAGATTCAATGCCGGCGTGGTGTCGGCCGCTGACAATGCCCCACCGCCGAGAAGGCTGTCGACTGCCGACAACCAGTCGGAGGATGAATCGGCCGACGCCATTCCCGGGGTGGCGGCAAGCGCTCCCCCGATACCCAATCCGACGGCCAGCATTGCCAGCCGAGTCCAAGCCCGAGCGGTCCTCATTGATTTTCCCCTTCCCCCAACGCGCTATGTGCGCGCTTTAATAGCTGTCGGCGCCCACCGCACCGAGTGGGCATAGCTTATGCGTCAGCGTCAATTCTGTTCGAACAAAGTCTAATAATTGTAGAAAAATTCCTCAGCCCTTGTTCCACCGGTCAAAACAGGTACCACGTGCTGAGCTACGTGGGTAGCAGGGGCATTGTGCAGGATTTTGATCATGATCAGCGACCGCCAGTTTGCTCCCGGCGCCAAAGCAACTTAGGTGGCAGCCAGGATCAAGCTCGGAGATACCGTCTAGGTCTCCGGATCGGGGGTTCGATTACCCAGATGCCACGAGTCGCGTCCTCGGATCTGGACTGTCGCCGGCCCGCTCACGTACGTCTGCGCGCGATCCCATCGCAGCTCATGAGGAGATATCGCGCCACTCTTTTCGGGGTCATCGCGATGGACGGCAGATGAACGCGGTGCCCTGGGCTGCCGCGCCCGCCCCGATCCGGGTGATGACCACTGTCAACGACTGGCCGCCACGCGGCGTCAACCGCCTTCGCAGCACATCCGGATCGACCTCCACACCGCGGGCCAGGATCTCCAGCACCCCGCAGTCGCGCGCCGCCAACGCGTGTCGGAGCCGCCGCTCGTCGAACGCCAACTGCTCGAGAACCTCGAAACCTCGCATGCCCGAAGGCAATTCGTCTCCGGACAGGTAGGCGATCATCGGGTCGAGCTGCCACAGTCCGTACCTCGCCGCAAAGTGCCGGACCAGTCCGGCGCGGACCACCGCGCCGTCGGGGTCGACGATCCACCGGCCCACCGGCCGCACCGGGCAATCGTCCGGATCGGCGTCGGTGATCTGCTCCGCACGGTCCAGCACGCTGGCCCGTCGGCGCACCCCCGGCTCACTCAGACCCGTCGTCCACAGGCAAGCTTCCCGGACCGAGCCGCGATACGAGGTGACCTCGATCTCGCCATCGAACCCGAGCGGGGCCAGCGCCTCGAAATCGACTCCGGGCGCGCATTTGACGACCAATTCCCGGCCCCGATAGGCCTCGATCAGCTCGTCGAGGGCGGGCTGATAGTCGCGCGGGTCGAACCGCCGCCGACCGCCACTTCGTCGCGCCGGGTCGGCGACCACCACGGCGTCACGCGTAATCGGATGCAGCGCGTCAGCGCGGCACAGGTCCACGCTGTCGCCCAGGTTGTGCCGCGCCATCGCCAGCCGCACCGGGTCGATGTCGCTGCCGACCACCCGGCTGGCCGATCCGCGCAGCGCCGCCAGTTCGGTGCCGACCGAGCAGGTCACATCGTGAATCACGGTGCCCGACAGCCGCCTCGCTCGATGCAGGGCGACCGGCCCGGCGCTGGCCTGCTGCAGCGCCTCGTCGGTGAACAGCCAGTCGTGAGTTCCGGGCAGCTCGGCCAGCTTTGCCGACGCGCGGCGGCGCAGCAACACCGTCTCGACCAATACCGGTGTGCGGTCGCCGAATTGCTTTCGCAGCCTTGCAATGTCGCCGACCCGGTCGGTCAGCGGCAGGGCGTCGACCGCGGCCAGCGCAACCGAGCCCTCGTCGGACGTCAAGTAGGAGACGTCGCCGAGGCCGAAGATCAGGACGGCTTGACCCCAGTGATCTCGACGTTGTAGAACCAGCCCTTCGGCACCACGCGGCGCCAGACATTGGCGTCGGCCCAGCTGAGCACCTTCCAGCTGTTGAACGCGAACTTGGCCCAGGCCCAGCCCAGCTTGTCGGGCTGCACCGCGTATTCGAAGGTCCGCAACGGCCAGCCGAGCATCGCGGCGGTGAATTCGACCGTCGCGGTGTCGACGTCGACGGCCCCGGCGGACCTGGCCATCTTTTCCAGGTCGGCCGGGAAGAAGGTGTGCAGATCAACGATCGACTCCAAAGCGGCAGCGCGCGAGGACTCGTCGAGTTCAGCCTGCGGACGTCGCCAACCGTCGAGCCCGGGCAGCTTGGTGGCGTTGGTCGCGACCCGCCAGGTCAGCGTCGACAGGGCGCGCGCGTAGCCGTTGCCGACCGTGGTCGGCTCGCCCGCGAACACGAATCGGCCACCGGGCCGCAGCACGCGAAGGACCTCACGCAGCGTCAGCTCGACGTCTGGAATGTGGTGCAGCACAGCATGTCCGACGACCAGGTCGAAGGAATTGTCGTCGTAGGGAATTCGCTCGGCGTCGGCGACCCGACCGTCGATGTCCAACCCCAATGACTGTCCGTTGCGGGTGGCGACCTTGACCATCCCCGGCGACAGGTCGGTGACCGAGCCGCGGCGCGCCACGCCCGACTGGATCAGGTTGAGCAGGAAAAAGCCACTACCGCAGCCCAGCTCGAGCGCGTTGCCGTAGGGCAAGCGGTGAATCTCGTCGTCGGGAACGACGGTGTTGAAGCAGTCCCGGGCGTAGTCGATGCAGCGCTGGTCGTAGGAGATCGACCACTTCTCGTCGTAGTTCTCGGCTTCCCAGTCGTGATAAAGGACCTGGGCCAGCTTGCTGTCGTGACGCGCTGCCTCGACCTGCTCGGCGGTGGCGCGCGGCTGCGGCGCCGGGTCGGTACTGGTCATGGTCGACCAGCTTATCGGAGCGCACCAACGGGCCCGCTCGCTCTCTTCGACCGCCCGGCTACGTCGCGGCGGGGCTCACGGTTACGGTGACGGTGCTTGCACCGGCGTTCGAGGCGATGACCAGGTCGGCAGCGTTGGGGGCGGAGACGACCTCTCCCCCGGTGACGCTCACCGCGTAGCCGTTCGGGAATTCGACCGCCGGCACCGAGATGGTGGTCTGCGAGTTGGCCGGGAAGCTGCCCAGGCCATTGGCTTCCTGGGTGGAGTAGCTGAAGTCGAATGTGCCCTTGTCGAACGAGTAAGAAATCGGGGTGCCCGAAATCACCTGCGGGTAGGGCTCGGCCAGGGTCTGCAGGTTCGCGGTGTTGACGTTGTCCCCTGTCGGGGGCAGTTCGGGGTTGTACACCAGCGACTCCGAGCTCGGCGGCGATGCGGTGGTGGAGATGTCACCCTGGCTGGAATATGCCCACTCCGTCCAGCCGATGAGGTGCTGGTCGGCGGCGACCATCGGGTCGGCAAGCTCGGTCTGGTCGCTGCTGGCGCCGAATTCGGTCATGAACGCCGGAATTCCTTGTGCATCAGCATATTTCAGTGCGTTGTCGGCGATGTTGGCGACGTTGGGCACGCAGCCCAGCGGCCCGAGGTCGTACTCGCAGTAATCGTGGAAAGAGAAGACGGTGTTGGTGGCGTCCACGGTGCCCAGGTGCGTGGGCACGCCGGTGCCGAACAGGACGCTGGGCTCGTAGAAGATCGGCGTGCTCGGGTCCACGGATCGAATCGCGCCTGCCGCCTGGTCGTAGAACGGGGTCAGTTGCTGGCTGTCGAAGTATGAGCTGCCGAACAGTGCCGGCAGCGTCTGCGAGCCCGCCTCCGGTTCGTTCATCAGCTCGAAGCCGACCACGTCGGAATTGCCGTTGAAGGCGCTGGCGACGTACTGCAGCATCTGCGCGTAATTGTCCTCGAGCCCGGCGCCATTGGGTGCATCGGCGTTCGACCAGAACGAATCCCAGGCCTGGGTCTCGGCAGGATTGAAGAACTCGTTGTACGGGAAGGGCAGCGAGGGGTTGGCCGCACCGCCGGTCTCGGTCGCCCACGCCGGCGCGCCTTCGCCGCCGAATGCGCTGCTGTAAGCATCCTGATGGAAGTCGAGAATGCTGTAGATCCCGTGGTTGCCCAGAGTCTGCACGGTCGACTCGATCGAGTCGAGGTAGGCGGTGTTGAAAACGCCGGGCTCGGGCTCCAAGTCGGACCAGATGATGCCCACCCGGACCGCGTTGAATCCGTTGGCGGCCAGGAAGGCTGCGTCGTTGGCGCCGAAACCGTCGGCGGCGGGCTCACCGGGTGCCACCTTGTAGACCTCGTTGAGCCCGTGTAGCAGGACGACTTGGCCGTCGCTGTTGGTGATCCAACTGCCGGTGGTACCGAGGGATTCGAGGTCCGAGGAGCCGGTGCTCGTGACAGCGTCGGTGCTCGTGCCATAGTCGCCGACCATGCCGTGGATGCCGTAGGCACCGGCGTTGCCGCCGGCCCCGCCGAGAGCCGGTAAACCACCGGAGGCGGCGCCGCCATTGCCGCCGTTGCCACCGATGCCGAACAGCGAGCCGCCGTCACCGCCGTCACCGCCGTTTGCGCCGGCGCCGCCGTCGCCCCCGTCACCGCCGTTGCCGAAGAAGCCGACAGCATCGCCGCCGGATCCACCGGCGACACCGGCTTCATCGCTGTTCCAGCCGCTGCCGCCGTCACCGAACCACAACCCGCCGGCGCCGCCGGTCGGATCCTGCTCGGTCCCGGGCGCGCCGTTGCCGATCAGGAATTCCCCGGACGTCGCGTTGACCGCGTTGTCGATCTGCTCACCGAAGGAACTGCTGATCCAGTCCTCGACGGCGGTGTGCAGCGGGTCGTAGAAGTACTGCTGGAACAGGGCCTCCTCGGAGAGGGTTTGCGTGCTGGACGCAGCAGCGGCGAGCGCCTGGTCGACACCCGAACTGCCGAGGGCGGCTGAACTCGCGCCGGCGACGAGGTTGCTGACCACGTCGCCGAGGCCGAAATCGTCGGCGTGCGCGGGCGAGGCTGCTCCGAACACGAAAACGCTGCCGACAACCACCCCAACGCCGAGTACGCGGTTCAGACGCATCAATTCCGAGGCCTCCAGTTGATGTGAGACAGCTCATACTAGCGGGCGACTCTCAACCGTTGTAAATACTTTTCTCAGATTTTCTTTACGTCGCCGCGCCCGGCGGTCGCCTCAGATTGGCGTCGAAGACCTCAAGGTAGCGGCGGCGCTCCGCATCCCACCGCGCGGACGGCGCCAGCGTGTGCGGGTCGTCGATGCCGGCCTTGGCGGCGGCGAGCGCGACGCCAGGCACGCCGACGAAACGGCCGGCCCAGGCCACGGCGACGTCATACACCCCGTCGGGGGCCGCCACCTCGTCGATCAGCCCCAGCGCCTGAGCCTCCTCGGCGCCAAAGAAGCGGCCGCTGTACACCAGTTCCTTGGCCTTACTCATGCCGGCCGCGCGGGCCAACCGCGCCATGCCGTCACCATCGGGAACCAGCCCGGCCAGAATTTCCGTCGCACCGAACCGGACGTTGTCGCCGCTGACCCGCCAGTCGGCCGCCAGCGCCAGACCCAGGCCCGCTCCCAGTGCGTATCCGGTGATCGCGGCGACAGTGGGCTTCGGGATCGCCGCGACGGCGTCGACAGCGGCACGGCGCACCCGGATCCAGCTCTCGGCCTCGGCCGCGGTCAGCGTGCGCAGCTGCGGCATGTCGTCACCCGCAGAGAAGATCTCATGGCCGCCGAACAAGATGACCGCGGAGATACTCTCGTCACGGCTCACCTCGTCCGCTGCCCGCTCGATCTCCCGGTACACCTGTCGGGTCAGCGCGTTGGTCGGCGGCCGGGAGAGCACCAGCGCCCCGATCCCAGGATGGCCGGGGTCCAGGTGGACGCCGACGAACTCGTTCAAGGCCGCCACTTGAGTCCGCCGGCTTTGCGGGCGCGGTGATAGCGGTCGGAGTCGAAAAAATCGAGGTTGAGATTGTCGCCGTCGATTTCGAGGTGTGGTTGCACCGTCGTGATGTGCCGCTCGACGGCCAATATCTCGGCAACCGTGCGCCCGTTCAGCGAATCCAGCTGGGTCCAGGTCGGTGGCAGCAGGAAGCAAAGGCCGGATTCGAAGTCGGCGAGGGCGGCCTGCGGCGTCGTCCACTCCGCGCGGTCGGATTCGGTGTTATCGCCGTCGGCGCGCTGACCTTCAGGTAGCACGCCGACGAAGAAATAGGTGTCGTAGCGGCGCGTGCGCTCGGCCTCGGGCGTGACCCAATTGGCCCACGGCCGCAGCAGATCTGAGCGCAGCACCAGGTTTTCCCGACGAAGGAAGTCAGCGAACGACAGTGTCTTGTCGTCCAGGGCACGGCGGGCGTCGGCGTAGACCGAGGCGTCGCGAACGATGCCATTCGGGTCGTCGGCCGAGCCGGCGAACAACACGCCGCATTCCTCGAAGGTCTCGCGGGCGGCGGCGCACACCAGTGCGGCGGCCAACGCGGTGTCGGTGCCGAAGCGCCGAGCCCACCACTGCGGCGGCGGTCCAGCCCACGCGATGTCGGGTTTGCGATCGCGGTCGTCGACACCACCGCCGGGGAAGACCATGGTTCCCGGGGCGAACTCCATCCTGGAGTGGCGTCGCATCAGGAAGACGTCTAGTCCCTCCGCGCCATTCGGGCCCTCCCGCAACAGCATCACCGTCGCAGCCGGGCGCACGGGCAGCGGAACGAATGTGTCCTCGGTCATGAGCGCCTCCGATGTGCCGCGCGGGTGCGGGTGCGACGGGCAAAGTAACGCCCGTCTATCACGTCCACGTCGATCGACTGGCCGAACGCCGCGGACAAATTCTCCGCGGTCAGCACATCAGTCAACAATCCCGCCGCGACAACCCGCCCCTCTGACAGCAGCATGCAGTGGCTGAAGCCGGGCGGAATCTCCTCGACATGATGGGTGACCAGGACAAGCGCGGGCGCGTCGGGATCGGCGGCCAGATCGGTCAGCCGCGCCACCAGCTCCTCGCGCCCGCCCAAGTCGAGCCCGGCGGCCGGCTCATCGAGCAGCAGCAACTCGGGGTCGGTCATCAACGCCCGGGCGATCAGGATGCGCTTGCGCTCGCCCTCGGACAGCGTTTCGTAGCGGCGGTCGGCGAGATGTTCGGCGCCCAGGCTCTCCAGCATGTCCACCGCGCGGTGGTAGTCGACGTCTTCATAGCGCTCCCGCCACCGCCCCAGCACCGCATACCCTGCCGACACGACCAGATCGCGGACCATCTCGTGACCGGGAATGCGCTGTGCCAGCGCGGAAGAACTCAGCCCCACCCGCGACCGGAGCTCGGACATGTCGACGCGGCCGAGCCGCTCGCCCAGCACGTGGGCGACCCCCGACGTGGGATGCTCGGCGGCCGCGGCGATACGTAGCAACGACGTCTTACCGGCGCCGTTTGCCCCGATGATCACCCAGCGTTCGTCGAGTTCAACCGACCAGGTCACCGGCCCGACCAGGGTGTGGCCGTCGCGACGTAACGACACGTCGGCGAAGTCGATCAGCAGGTCTGGGTCGACTGCCTCACTTGTCTCGTCGGCCACCCGACCATCGTGCCGTACCGGCCGAGCGACCATTGCGGCGGGATGAGCAGCGACCTACGACGCCGCCCTTCGACGGTACGAGCGTTGATGGCACCGTGAGTCACACCAGCCCCGTTGACCTCGGGCTGGGTGGACACACTCTTTTTTCGTTTTGTGACCACGGGCGATATCACCGCCTGGGTGATACCGCATACGACCACAATTCAAAAAGATGAGTGCCACCTACCTTGGTTACTGGTGTGACAGGTGGTGTGGTTCGTTAGCCTGCAACGACCCACGCCCCGCATGCCTGCGATCAACTAGGCGGGATGTCGACGCGGCTCACCACGCCGTCGAGTGCGTCGGCGGCCTCGATCTCACCGCGCGTCACGCCGAGCAGAAACAGCACCGTGTCCAGATAGGGGTGGCTCAGCGACGCGTCGGCGACTTCTCGCAGTGCGGGCTTGGCGTTGAACGCGATGCCCAGGCCGGCAGCGGACAACATGTCGATGTCGTTGGCACCGTCACCGACCGCGACCGTCTGCGCCATCGGGACTCCGACCTGACTGGCAAAGTCGCGCAGCGCCTTGGCTTTACCGGCGCGGTCGACGATCTCACCGACCACCCGCCCGGTGAGTTTGCCGTCGACGACTTCGAGCACGTTGGCGGCGACGAAGTCCAACATCAGCTCGTCGGCCAGCGACTGGATGACCTGCCGGAAGCCACCGGACACCACACCCACGTGGTAGCCCAGCCGACGCAACGTGCGGATGGTGGTCCGCGCACCCGGGGTCAGCTCCACGTCTGCGGCGACCTCGTCGAGCACCGCGGCGGGCAGGCCGGCCAGCGTGCCGACCCGCTGGTGCAGCGACTCGGCGAAGTCCAATTCGCCGCGCATGGCGGCATCGGTGATCGCCTTGACCGCGTGTTCGGCGCCCGCGCGTGCCGCGAGCATTTCGATGACTTCTTGCTGGATCAGCGTCGAGTCGACGTCGAACACGATGAGCCGTTTGGCCCGACGCGCGATGCTGTAGTCCTCGAGCGCGACGTCGACACCGACGTCGCCGGCGACCCGCGTCAGCACCTCCTGCAGCTGTCCCCCGACACCGGGCGGCACCGAGACCCGGAGCTCGAGACCGGTGACGGGATAGTCGGAGACCCCGCGGATCAGGTCGATGTTGACGCCCAACGCGGCGACCGCACGGGCCACGGCGCCGAACGCCTCTGCGGTGATCGGACGTCCCAGCACCATGATGGTGTGGGTCGAGGGTTCGCGGATGATCCGCAGATCGTCGCTGCGCTCGATGGCGACGTCGAGGCCCACCGCGTGAATCGCGGACTCGATCTCGTCCCGAAACGGTTGGCCGTCAAGGACGTCCGCGGCGGCGGTCACCAGCACGCCCAGCGTGAGCCGGCCTCGGATCACCACCTGCTCGACGTTGAGCAACTCGACCTTGTACGCGGACAGCACCTCGAAGAGGGCCGACGTCACGCCTGGCTTGTCGTGACCGGTGACGGTGATCAGCGCCGACACCTTGCGGGGGGTACTCACCCCAGATTGTCTCCGCGATAAGGCATTACGTGCGGACGTTGACGTCGTCGGCTCGGGTGACGTCGCCGTCAGAGGGGCCGTGCGCCCGACCGACATGAGCTTCCGCCCGGATCCGCTCGATCATGTGCGGGTAGTGCAGCTCGAACGCGGGGCGCTCGGAGCGGATGCGCGGCAGCTCGGTGAAGTTGTGCCGCGGCGGCGGGCAGCTGGTCGCCCACTCCAGCGAGTTGCCGTAACCCCATGGGTCGTCGACGGTGACTACTTCACCGTAGCGCCAGCTCTTGAAGACGTTCCAGACGAACGGAATCATCGAAACGCCGAGGATGAATGCGCCGATCGTCGACACGACGTTGTAAGGCTGAAACCCATCGGTTGGCAGGTAATCGGCATACCGGCGTGGCATACCGATGTCACCCAGCCAGTGCTGGATCAAAAATGTCACGTTGAACCCGATGAACGTCAGCCAGAAATGCAACTTGCCCAACCGCTCGTCGAGCAACCGGCCGGTCATCTTCGGAAACCAGAAGTAAGTGCCGGCGTAGGTGGCGAACACGATGGTGCCGAACAAGACGTAGTGGAAGTGCGCGACCACGAAGTAACTGTCGGTGACATGGAAGTCCAGCGGCGGGCTGGCCAGCAGTACGCCGGTCAGACCACCCAGCAGGAAGGTGACCAGGAAGCCCAGCGAGAACAGCATCGGCGTCTCGAAGGTCAGTTGCCCCTTCCACAGCGTGCCGACCCAGTTGAAGAACTTGATGCCGGTTGGCACCGCGATCAGATAAGTCATGAAACTGAAGAACGGCAGCAGCACCGCGCCGGTGGCGAACATGTGGTGCGCCCACACCGCGATCGACAGCGCTGCGATCGACAGGGTCGCGTACACGAGCGTGGTGTAGCCGAAGACCGGCTTGCGGGCGAACACCGGGAAGATCTCGGTCACAATGCCGAAAAACGGCAGCGCGACGATGTACACCTCGGGATGGCCGAAGAACCAGAACAAGTGTTGCCACAACAGAACGCCGCCATTGGCCGGGTCGTAGATATGGGCGCCGAGGTGCCGGTCGGCCGCGAGCCCGAACAATGCCGCGGTCAGCAACGGGAAGGCAACCAAGATGAGGATCGACGTCACCAGGACGTTCCAGGTGAAGATCGGCATCCGGAACATTGTCATGCCCGGGGCCCGCATGCACACCACGGTGGTGATCATGTTGACCGCGCCCAGGATGGTGCCCAGACCAGCAACGATCAGGCCGGTAATCCACAGATCGCCGCCGGCGCCGGGTGAGTGGACGGCGTCACTGAGCGGGGTGTAGGCGGTCCAGCCGAATTCCGCGGCACCCCCCGGGGTGATGAAACCGCCCAGGACGATCAACGCGCCGAACAAGAACAGCCAGTAGGAGAAGGCATTGAGCCGCGGGAACGCCACGTCCGGGGCCCCGATCTGCAGTGGCAGCACCAGGTTGGCGAAGCCGAACACGACCGGCGTCGCATACAGCAGCAGCATGATCGTGCCGTGCATGGTGAACAGTTGGTTGTACTGCTCGTTGGAGAAGAACTGCAGCCCAGGCTCCGCCAGTTCGGCGCGCATCAGCAGCGCCAGCAGGCCGCCGATGAAGAACATGGCGAAACACGTGACCACGTACATGATCCCGATCAGCTTGTGATCGGTCGTGGTGATCAGCTTGTAGATCAGGTTTCCTTTGGGCCCGAGTCGAGCCGGGTACGGGCGACTAGCCTCGATTTCTCCCAAGGGGGGGGCTTCGGCAGTCAAGAGCGCCTCCAAACGTCGAGCAGGACAACCGCGATCAGGTTTCCGAGTCTAGCCTCCGAATGGGCGCGGCGACGGACAGGTCCTACAAACTGTCGTAATGGCGGGTGAACACTTCTGCCCGAGCTCGCCGGACTCGGCTTCACCTGCTCAGATGTTAACGTCGGAGCCGTGCCGCTCAGGGGTGTACGACTCGCGCTGGCCGCCGCGATCACGGCGTCAATTTCCATTGCCGCGTGTGGCGGTTGCACCTCGGGTTCCCGCGGCGGCGCAGCACCCTCAGCGTCGGTGATCACCAGCACCACCCAGATCGCCGGTGTGGGCGTGTTGGGCAACCAGCGCCGACCCGAGGACTCGTGCGCCCCCGAACCGGCCGGCCTCGACGCTGCGGCGTCGCCGCGAATCGCGCACAACGCGGCCGGGGTCCAGCCCGATACCGTCCAGGTACCCGAGGACCCGCAACGCATCGTCGTGCTCGCCGGCGACCAGCTCGACGCGCTGTGCGCGCTGGGTCTGCAGGCCCGCATCGTCGGGGCCGCGCTGCCGGACGGCTCCTCGGACCAGCCGTCGTACTTGGGCACGGTCGTGCGCAAGGTGCCGGGCGTGGGCACCCGCAGCAACCCTGACCTCGGCGCGATCAAGGCCGCCAATCCTGACCTGATTCTCGGGTCGCAAGCGCTGACACCGAAGCTGTACGCGAACTTGGCGGGCATCGCACCAACGGTGTTCACCGGCGCCCCCGGTGCGGCCTGGCAGAACAACCTGCGCGCAGTCGGCGAGGCGACGGCGCGGGCCGGCGCCGCCAACGAGTTGATCGATCAGTTCACCGCCAAGGCTCACGACGACGGCGCAGCCCATGACTCCGCGCACTACCAGGCGTCGGTGGTGCAGTTCACCGAAAACACCGTGCGGATCTACGGGTCCGACAACTTCCCCGGTAGTGTGTTGACCGCGGTAGGCGTGGATCGCCCTGCCGCACAACGGTTTACCGACAAGACCTATATCGAGGTGGGCAGCACCGACAGCGACCTCGCGGGCAACGCGAACTTCTCGGCGGCCGACGCCGACGTGGTCTACGTGTCGTTCGATTCGCCGGCCGCCAAGGATCGCGCGCCCACCATCTTCGACAGCGATGCCTGGCGCCGGTTGTCGGCGACTCGCGACAACCGGGTGTTCGTGGTCAACAACGAGATCTGGCAGACCGGCGAGGGGTTGGTCGCCGCCCGCGGCATCATCGACGACCTGCGCTGGATCAACGCACCGATCAACTGATCCGGAGTGTGAGCTCGGCCTCACCCCGTCAGTTACATAGGTTGTCTATGCTAATCTGATTGGCGTTCAATGGAAGTCGATACGAGACCAAGCGCGTTAAAGAGGACTAGCTGATGAGCACTGTTTCCGCCTATGCCGCCTCCGACAAGTCGGGGCACCTGAGCAAAACCACGATCGAGCGCCGCGACCCCGGCCCGCACGACATCGCCATCGACATCAAGTTCGCCGGCATCTGCCACTCCGACATCCACACCGTCAAAGCCGAATGGGGTGTTCCCAACTACCCCATCGTGCCCGGTCACGAAATCGCCGGCGTCGTCACCGCGGTCGGCGCGCAGGTCACCAAGCACAAGGTCGGCGACCACGTCGGCGTCGGCTGCATGGTCAACTCCTGCGGCCATTGCACCAGCTGTGCGGCCGGGCTCGAGCAGTACTGCAAGAACGGTGCGACCTTCACCTACAACTCCAAGGACAAAGACGGCACGATCACCCAGGGCGGGTACAGCCAGGCCGTCGTCGTCAATGAGAACTTCGTGGTGCGGATCCCTAGCTCGTTGCCGTTGGACGCCGCCGCGCCGCTGCTGTGTGCGGGCATCACCCTGTTTTCCCCGCTGCGGCACTGGAAGGCCGGCGCCGACACCCGGCTGGCGATCGTCGGACTGGGCGGCTTGGGACACATGGGCGTCAAGCTCGGTGCCGCGATGGGCGCCGAGGTGACGGTGCTGTCGCAGTCGCTGAAGAAAATGGAAGACGGCCTGCGACTGGGCGCCAAGCACTACTACGCGACCTCCGACCGCGACACCTTCAAGAAGTTACGCAGCAGCTTCGATCTGATCCTGAACACCGTGTCGGCGAACCTCGACCTCGGCGCCTACTTGGGGCTGCTCGACGTCGACGGCACGCTGGTCGAGTTGGGCATTCCCGAGCACCCGATGGAGGTGCCGGCGTTCCCGTTGGCGCTGGCGCGTCGCAGCCTGTCCGGGTCCAACATCGGCGGTATCGCCGAAACCCAGGAAATGCTGGATTTCTGCGCTGAGCACAACACGCTGCCCGAAATCGAGGTCATCGAGGCGGCCTACGTCAACGAGGCCTACGAGCGGGTGCTGGCCAGCGACGTGCGCTACCGGTTCGTGATCGACATCTCGACTCTGTGAGCTGAGGCGTCTGGCTCGTAAGTTCGTCGGGGGTGCGTCAAGATCGCCTTTGCGCACCGAGGTCAGACACTAGGGCGTCGCGCCGGCCTGGCCGCCGATGCCGGATAGCGGCCAGCCGGCGGCAGCCAGTCGCGCGGCCACCCGGGCGATGTTCTCCGGGCCCGCGTCGTAGTGCGTCATGTCGGAGATGAAGTCGGCGATCACATCGCGGTCGACGGCGTTGTCGGAGAGCTCTTCTTCGTCGATCAAGTCGACGACCTCGGTGATCTCTTCCTCGGTCAGCGGCGTACTGCGCAGCAACGCCAGCAGCGCGACCCGGTCGGGCCCTGGAACACCTTCGGGGTAGCCGACCTGCAGCCACTTGATGACGGAGCGGAAGAAGTTGGCCGCTGAAGCTGGGGTGAGTGCCACCGCACCAGTGTCGTGGCTGTGCGGCCGACACCGCCACGTTCGGGCCCGACTGCGTGCACAATTCACACGCCGTTCACGAGACGAGCGCTTATTCGCATCTTCGTGAAACTTCGGGCGTGGCGCCGAGATTCGGTTGCGCATCCGCTGGTTCCGGGTTGAAGATCAGCAGCGAAGCCTGCTGGCTGCTGGAAGCCTTCAACGTCGGCTGCGGCGGGTCCGACGGCGATCCGAATCCCGGAAAGTTCGCTCGACCGTCCGATCAACCCCAGGCGGGGTTGAAAACATCCTGGAGCGACTGCGCAATGCTCTGCCAGAAGCCGCCCGAGGACATGATGTCCCCCAAGCCGGTCGCCCAGGCTGACGCCCAGTCCGTGGGATCCGGTATCAGGACTGTGGTGGTCAAGCCGTCGACTGTCGACGTGCCGGCCGAGACCTCGGCCGGTGTCAGGCCCAAGTACTCCAGGTGAGTAGTGAGGAAGTTGTAGATCCCGCTGCCGAGGGCAGCCCCCGTGCTGCCGTTGTCCTGGGCGAGAGCAGCGTTCCAATCCCCTTGCCAGTCGGCGATCCCATCGGTGTTGATCGTGTAGATGGTCGTCGGATAAAAGTCATTGGGTGTGACGCCGTTCTCGGTACCCGCCCCATTGAGAATGTGACCGTCGTACATCGTGCCGGCCGGGGCGAATTGACCCTCGTTGACGAAGTAGAGAAGCGCGTCGGTCGAATCCTGTCCTGCGGCAATATCGGCAGCGCTGGTACCGCCGCCCAACAACTGCTCCAGGTCGGTGTAGATATTGGTGGCGACTCCGGCGGTCGTATTGCCGTCGCCGATCATCACCAAATGCAGGTCTGCTTCGGGAATGCCCGCTGCCGACAGTCTGGCCTCCGCATCCGACATGGCCATGGCGCTTTGCGAGTAGGTGAATACGGTCAGCGGATCGGTGGCGCTCATATTCCCGGCGGCGTATTCAGCTTCGACCGCGCTGACGATGTCCGCGCTGGTGGCGGCGGTGCTCGGGCCTTCCTCCAGCAATTCCGGCGTCGTCAACACCTGTAACGGGGCATCGCACGCCGCCGTTCCAGTCATGTCGCAGATATTCGAAGCGCCGTCCCCGACGGCAAATCCGAGCGGCTGAAGAAAATTGGTGTACGCGGCGTCCACCCACGCCGTCGACGGGGTCGGTTCAAAGGTGCCGCCGACGAACATTGCGTGAGTGCTGTCCG
>NZ_JBYCLD010000220.1:0-1820 GCF_057473725.1 Mycobacterium sp. TH-M11
CGCACCTATCTCGACGATTGCATCGCCGAACATCTGGCGGGCGAATTGACCGCCGCGCGGGCCGCGCGGCTCAAGTGGTGGACGACGGAGCTTCAAGTGCGGACCGCCGACCGCTGCCTGCAACTGCATGGCGGATACGGATATATGCGGGAATACCCGGTCTCGCGGGCGTTTGTCGACGCCCGGATTCAGACCATCTACGGCGGGACCACCGAGATCATGAAGACGATCGTCGCCAAGGACCTCGGCATCTGAAACGCCCACCCTTTGCCCACCGCCGGTCGCCCGGGATGGTTTCCACGCCAGACTTGACACCTGTAAAGTTTCTCGGATGGACAACATCAGGGGCAAGACCGTCGTCATCACCGGTGCTGCCCGCGGCATCGGGTACGCGACCGCGCAGGCGCTGCTGGCCAGGGGTGCACGGGTGGTCATCGGCGACCGGGATCTCGAAGTGCTCGAGAGCGCGGTCGCCGGAATCAGCGCCCTGGGACAGGTGAGCGGCCATCCCCTCGACGTCACCGACAAGGAGTCGTTCGCGGCCTTCCTCGACAAGGCCCGTGCCGACGGCGGGGGACACATCGACGTGCTGATCAACAACGCCGGTGTGATGCCGGTGGGGCCGTTTCTGGAGCAGTCGGCCCAAGCAATCCGCTCGTCGATCGAGGTGAACCTCTACGGCGTGCTGACCGGTTGTCAGTTGGTACTACCGGAGATGGTGAGGCGTCGTGCCGGGCACATCGTCAACATCGCATCGCTGGCCGGCATGGTGGCCGTGCCAGGCCAAGTCGTCTACGCCGCAACCAAATTCGGTGTCGTTGGGCTGTCCAGCGCGATGGCCGACGAGTTCGCGCCGCAGGGCGTCAAGGTCACCGCGGTGTTGCCGACCTTCACCAACACCGAATTGATCTCGGGAACAACGCCGTCGTCGGCGCAAAAGCCGGTCGAGCCGGCCGACATCGCCGCGGCGATCGTCAAAGTGCTCGACAAGCCGAAATCCCGTGTTTCAGTTCCCAGCTGGGGCAAGTCCTTTGCGGCCGTGGCGACGCTGATACCTGATCGCGGCCGGCGCTGGCTGAACAAGAAGATGGGCAACGACACGGTTTTCCTCGCTGTCGACTCGCACGCGCGCCGCAGCTACGAAGACCGGGCGCAGCACGCGACGGGGGTCATCGAGCACAAGGAGTGATCAGCGCCCGCGCGGCGCGTACATGATCAAGCCGACCCCGGCCAGGCAGACTGCGGCCCCAGCGACGTCCCATCGGTCTGGCCGAAATCCGTCCGCCACCATGCCCCACACCAACGATCCGGCAACAAACACGCCGCCGTAGGCGGCCAGCACACGGCCGAACTGCGCGTCAGGCTGAAAAGTTGCGACGAAACCATAAGCACCCAAAGCGATGACGCCAAAACCGGCCCAGGTCCAGCCGCGGTGCTCACGGACACCCTGCCACACCAGCCAGGCGCCGCCGATCTCCAGCAGCGCGGCCAATCCGAACAACAGTATCGACTTGGTGACCGTCACGGCTCAACCATACGTCGGGGCGCTGAGGCTCCTGATGGTTTGGGATTCGGTGTTGTCGAACGCGGTGCCATCCGGCCGCAGCAGATCGTGGAACCACACCTTGGGCACCGCCGAGTACGGGTGCTTCCACGAGTCCCACGGAAAGTAGGTCTGCGTCTTGCCAGCCACCAGCCCCCAGTTGATGGCACCGACATTGTGCCGCTTGGCAACTGGCAAGATCGACTCGACGGTGCTGCCCTGCGGGCGGGCCATGTACTCGGTGCACAGAATCGGCCGGCCGTGCGGCGTCAGCTGG
>NZ_JBYCLD010000221.1:0-6080 GCF_057473725.1 Mycobacterium sp. TH-M11
GCGCGATGATGAACCATCGCCAGACGCTGCGGATGTACGAGGAGTGGGCGACGCTCGCGGACCTGCGCGAGGGCGACCGCTATCTGATGATCAACCCGTACTTCCACACGTTCGGCTTGAAAGCGGGTTTGGTCGCCTCGTTCCTGCGCGGTGCCACCATGCTGCCGCTGGCGGTGTTCGAGGTCGCCGCTGTCGTAGACCTGATTGAACGTGAACGTATTTCGATGCTGCCGGGGCCGCCGACGCTGTACCACTCGTTGCTGACGGTCGGTGACAAAACCAGGCTGTCGACGCTGCGGGCGGGGGTCACCGGGGCCGCCGACATCCCGGTCGAACTGGTTCGCCGCATCCACGACGAACTGCCGTTTGAGACGTTGATGACCGGTTACGGACTCACCGAAGCCGGCAACGTGACGCTGTCGCGGCCGGGTGATTCCTTCACCGACGTCGCCACCACCGCGGGGCTGCCGTGTGAGGACGTCGAGGTGCGCATCGCCGATGACGGCGAGGTGCTGGTCCGCGGTTACGGCGTCATGCAGGGGTATCTTGATGATCCGGACGCCACCGCGCAGGCGATCGACCACGACGGATGGCTGCACACCGGAGATTTGGGGAATTTCGACAACTCCGGCCGGTTGAGGATCGACGGGCGTAAAAAGGACATGTTCATCGTCGGCGGGTTCAATGCGTACCCGGCCGAGATCGAGGGCTTCATGCTGGAACACCCGGCGGTCGCTCAGGTCGCGGTGATCGGTGTGCCCGACGAGCGGCTCGGTCAGGTAGGGAAGGCCTTTGTGGTAACACATCATCATGCCGTGGGCACCGTGTCCGAAGCGGATCTGACGGCCTGGTGCCGCGAGCGGATGGCTGGATTCAAAGCGCCGCGATACGTCGAATTCCTTGAAGAATTACCGCTGAACGCCACCGGCAAGGTGATGAAGGACCAGCTTCGGTGAGCCCGGTGGATCCGCGTTCTCATTCACTGGTGATCGCGTCCGACTATCGCGTGCCTGATCCAGAACAGGTGTGGCCATTGCTCACCCGTCGCAGGTCGGCACTCGCCGACATCGGTGCGCACCATGTGCTGCTGTACACCTCGACACACGACCACGGTCGGGTGCTGGTGACGATCGGGGTGCACAGCCGGGAACCGATCGTGGAACTGCTGCGCTCACGCGTCTTCTTCGAGTGGTTCGACGCGGTCGGTGTGGACGACATCCCGGCGGTCTTCGCGGGCGAAATCGTCGAACGGTTCGGGGTCGCTGACCCGTCGGCGCGTTTCGCGCCCGGCGTCGTGGTCGCCGCCATATCGGCAGTCGACGACGTACCCGTGTTGGCCCACGAGATCCGCAGTGCACTTCCGAGATTCGAGGCTGCCGGTATCCGGGAGACCCGGCTTTTCCAGGCCTTCGACGA
Source organism: Mycobacterium sp. TH-M11 (assembly GCF_057473725.1). Taxonomy (NCBI): domain Bacteria; kingdom Bacillati; phylum Actinomycetota; class Actinomycetes; order Mycobacteriales; family Mycobacteriaceae; genus Mycobacterium; species Mycobacterium sp. TH-M11. Next base: position 1,417 of record NZ_JBYCLD010000221.1, read on the forward strand.
CGGGCACGAAGTGATGATCCTGCAGGAACTCGACGACGAGGAGCGGGCGCGCCGCTGGATCGACCATCCTGACACCGCGGCGCCGTGGATCGACGGCGCCGGCCGCGGCGCGTATCCGCCGGTGTTCGTCGGCACGTTCGCCGAGATGATGCGGATCGACGACTAGGAGCCGAGGTCGGCGACCAGATCGCTCAGCAGGTCGGGGATGTCCAGGCGCGGCACCACCGCCTCGATCAGCACCATCCGATCCTGGTTTTCTGCCGCGGCGACAAACGCGTCGTCGAGCTCGCCGTAGGTCTCGGCGCGAAAGAACAGATGCTCGGTCACCCCGAGCGCGGTGGGAATGTCGGCCCAACTCCACCGCACAATGTCGTTGTAGGGTGCGGTCTTTCCGTGGATCATCCGCTCGATGGTGTAGCCGTCGTTGTTGACGACCACGATGACCGGTGAAAGTCCCTCGCGGGAGAAGTTGCCCAGCTCCTGCACCGTCAGCTGGGCCGCGCCGTCACCGATCAGCAGCACCGGCCGGCGATCGCGCTCGGCCAGACCCGCCCCGAGAGTGGCGGGCAGCGTGTATCCGATTGAGCCCCAGAGTGGTTGGCCGATGAACGTCACGCCTTGGGGGAGCCGATGCGTTGCCATCCCGTAAAACGAGGTGCCTTGATCCGCCAGTACGATGTTGCCGGGGGTCAGCGCCTGGCAGAATCTGTCCCACAACACCTGCTGTCTCAACGGCTGATCGCGGTCCGGCTTGTCCGCCGTGTTTTCGTCGACCGCCGGCGTCACCGCGGGGGAGCGGACGCCGCGTTCGGCGAGGATCGCGGTGACCGCGTCCAGCGCCGCGCTCATCTCCAAGGGCGCAAACACCTCCTGGCCGACGGTGCTCTGCTGCACCCCGATGTCGATGGTCCGATGCGGATCGATGCGCTGACTGAAAAATCCGCTGACCATGTCGGTGAACACCACGCCCGCCATGACGAGCACCGGGGCCTGTTCGATCGCCGTGCGGACCGGCTTGGCGCTGGCTGCGCCGGCGTAGATGCCGAGATATTCCGGCGCGCTCTCGTCGACCAGGCTTTTGCCCCACATCAGCGTGGCATGCGGCACGACGTCGGCGGCCAGCAGTGCTTCGAGTTTGTCGACGGCGTTCAGTCGGTGGACCAGCAGGTCGGCCAGCACGGTCAGCTGCTGGTCGCCGATGAGTGTGCTTGCGGCTGTTTTGAATAACGCCAGCGCTCGCGGGCTGGTTCCGCCGCTGTAATGGGGCAGTTGTGCACTGGGCGGCTCGGTTTCGAAGCGGGCCACGTCAGTGGACAGCAATAGATAGCCCGGTCGCCGTTGCTCGCGGACCTCGCACAGTACCCGGTCGATCTCGCGGGTGGCCGTGGCCGGCATGAGATTGGCTTGCGCGCAGGTGATTTCCCTGCTCACCCGCAGAAAGTGTTCGAAGTCGCCGTCGCCCAGCGAGTGGTGCAGGGCCCGGCGGGCGCCCTGGGCGTCCTTCGACGGCCCGCCCACGATGTGGACCACCGGCACGTGTTCGGCGTAGCTGCCGGCAATGGCGTTGGCTGCCGACAACTCTCCGACGCCGAATGTGGTTACCGCAGCTGACATTCCGCGAAGCCGACCGTATCCGTCGGCGGCATAGCCGGCATTGAGTTCGTTGGCGTTGCCGACCCAGCGCAGCTTCGGGTGCGCGACGATGTGATCGAGGAACTCCAGGTTGTAGTCGCCGGGAACCCCGAATACCTCGGTCACACCCAGTTCCGCCAAGCGGTCCAACAGATAGTCGCCGATGGTGTACGAGGGTTCCGAAGCACTCACGCCGTCGACGCTACGCGTCCGCGCTCGAAACCGCCCTCCACCGGGCGCCGCCTCGATATCGTCCGGGCATGGCAATCAACGAAACCCGCGAAATCGTCATCGAGGCGTCCCCGCAGGAGATGCTGGATGTGATCGGCGACATGGACTCGCTCACTGACTGGTCGGAGCCGCATCAAAGCGCCGAGGTTCTGGAGAAGGACTCCGACGGGCGGCCGCTGAAAGTGAAGATGAAGGTGAGGGCCGCGGGGATCACCGACGAACAGGTGGTGGCCTACACGTGGGCCGGAAACGTGGTGAGCTGGACGCTGGTCAGCTCCGGCCAGCAGCGCTCGCAGGACGCGTCCTACACTTTGACGCCCGACGGCGACAAGACGAAAGTCACCTTCACAATCAGCGTCGACCCGGTGGTGCCGCTGCCCGGCTTCGTGCTCAAACGTGCAATCAAAGGAACGATCGACACCGGCACCAAGGGCTTGCGCGACCGGGTGCTGCACGTGACGAAAGGAAAGTAAGGACCTTGACCACCAGCGGACCCCTCGATGGGGTACGAGTGATCGAACTCGGCGGCATCGGGCCGGGCCCACACGCGGCGATGGTGCTGGCCGATTTGGGGGCCGACGTGGTGCGGGTACGCCGACCCGGCGGCCTGACGATGCCTGCCGAAAACCTCGATCTGCTGCATCGCGGCAAGCGGATTGTGGACTTGGACGTCAAGGCCGAGCCGCAGAAATTGCTCGAGTTGGTGGCCAAGGCCGACGTGCTGCTGGATTGCTTTCGGCCCGGCACCTGCGAGCGCCTGGGCATCGGGCCCGACGCCTGCGCGGCGGTCAACCCGCGGCTGATCTTCGCGCGCATTACCGGCTGGGGGCAGGACGGCCCGCGGGCCCGTACGGCTGGCCACGACATCAACTATCTGTCCCAGACCGGCGCGCTGTCGGCGCTGGGTTACCGCGACCGGCCGCCGATGCCGCCGCTGAATCTGGTGGCCGATTTCGGTGGCGGCTCGATGTTCGTTCTGCTGGGAATCGTCGCTGCGCTCTACGAGCGTGAGCGGTCGGGCAAGGGGCAGGTGATAGACGCGGCGATGGTCGACGGGGTCAGCGTGCTCGCGCAGATGATGTGGACAATGCGCTCGACCGGCGCGATGCGCGACGAGCGTGAATCGTTTCTTCTCGACGGCGGTGCGCCGTTTTACCGCTGCTATGAGACCTCCGACGGCAAATACATGGCGGTGGGCGCGATCGAGCCGCAGTTCTTCGCGGCACTGCTTGCCGGACTCGAGCTCTCACCCGACCAGGTGCCCGGCCAGTTCGAGATCGGTTCCTTCCCAGAGATGCTCGACATTTTCACCAAGCGGTTCGCCGGCAAGACCCGTGACCAGTGGGCGAAGGTGTTTGACGGCACCGATGCCTGCGTCACGCCGGTGCTGACGTGGAGCGAGGCGGCCGTCGACCCACACCTGAGCGCACGCGCGACGGTGGTCAACTCCGGCGGTGTCGATCAGGCTGCTCCGGCGCCGCGGTTTTCCCGCACACCGTCGGCGCCGGTCGGACCGATACCGCAGGCGACTACCCGGCTCGACGAAATCGGCTGGTAATCAGGCCCTGATAATCAACCCGGTGCCAGACAGGCTTGCTAGCTTGGTCGACAGTGGCCGTACAAGCATCGCGCGAGATTGTCATCGATGCGCCGCCGGGGGTGATCCTGGAGGCGTTGGCCGACGTCGGGTCGTTGTCGTCGTGGTCGCCGGTGCACAAGCGAATTCAGGTGCTGGACTGGTATTCCGACGGGCGGCCGCATCATGTGAAGGCCACCATCAAGATTTTCGGTCTCATCGACAACGAAATCCTCGAGTACCACTGGGGCCCCACCTGGGTGGTCTGGGATGCCGGTGCCACGTTCCAGCAGCGGGGGCAACACGTCGAATACAACCTGCAGCCTGTCGGCGTCGACCGAACAAGGGTGCGCTTCGATATCACGGTCGAACCGGCGGGACCGGTGCCCGCGTTCGTCGTTCGGCGGGCGAGTGAGATCGTGCTGGACGCCGCGACCAAGGGACTTCGTGATCAGGTGATAGCCGTCTTCGGCTCAGAGCAACCGCGTTAACTGGGCTCCGCGAAAGCGGTTGGGTTGCTAGGTTGTTCGTAGTGGCCGTAAAAGCATCCCGTGAGGTTGTCATCGAGGCGCCGCCGGAGACGATTCTGGGGGCGCTGGCCGACGTCGGCTCGGTGCCGTCGTGGTCCTCGGTGCACAAGCGGGCTGAGGTCATCGACTGCTATCCCGATGGCCGGCCGCACCACGTCAGGGTGGCGATACGGGTCTCCGGCATCGCCGACACCGAGGTTCTCGAATATCACTGGGGTCCGGACTGGGTGGTGTGGGACGCGCAGAAGACGCTGCAGCAGCACGCCCAGCACGTCGAGTACACGATGCACCGCGAATCCGAAGAGCGGACGCGGGTGCGATTCGAGATCACCCTCGAGCCGTCGGCGCCGATACCGGAGTTCCTGGTCAACCGGGCCCGCAGGAAGATCCTCTACGCCGCGACCGAGGGGCTGCGGCGCAAGGTCATGGACGCAATCGCGCAAGCCGAGTGATGGCTTCCTCGAGGGTGTCCTCGCGCTTGCAGAATGTGAAGCGCACGAGGTGATTCCATATCGCCCCGTCGTCGGCGCCGGGATCGCAGAATGCCGTCATGGGGATCGCGGCCACGCCGACCTGCTCGGGTAGCGCCGCGCAGAACGCGGCGCTGTCGTCATATCCGAGCGGACGCGGGTCGGCGCACAGGAAGTAGGTACCTCCGCTGTCGAGGACTGTGAAGCCGACGTCGGAGAGCCCGC
>NZ_JBYCLD010000222.1:0-7571 GCF_057473725.1 Mycobacterium sp. TH-M11
ATGCCGGTACTCCCGGCGTGATCTCCCACGGCACGTCGGCCGAATCGAGCCGGCGGGTCTGCTCCGAGACCGCGCTGTACAGCGACGGATCACCCGATACCAATCGGACAACGCGCCGGCCGGCGCGGTGCGCCTCGACGATCCGGGCGACGATCTGGTCGAGGTCCAGTTTCTGGGTGTCGACCAATGTAGCTGTCGCAGCGCAGCTCTCGAGTACATCAGGGTCGAGATAGCTGCCCGGATACAAGACGGTGTCCGCGGCTGCGAGCAGTCGGGCGGCCCGCACGGTGAGCAGGTCGGCGGCCCCCGGTCCGGCGCCGACGAACGCCACGGCGCTCATCGCACCCACCGCGGCGTCCACACCCGGCCTTTCGGCGTGGCCTTGGTGCTCGACGCCCCCACCACGACGAGGGTTTTCATGTCGATGACGTCGGTGTCGAGGTCGCCCAGTGTCGTCACCGTCAGCGCTTCCTCGGCGCGCCCGACGTCGCGCCCGACGACGACGACGGTGTCTGCGCGCCGATGTTCGAGCAGGATGTCGCGGGCCAGCTTGATCTGGTCCGGCCGGGAGCGCGAGGCCGGGTTGTAAATGGCCAGAACGAGATCAGCATCGGCGATGGCGCGCAGTCGCTGCTCGATCACCGACCACGGCTTGAGCCGGTCCGACAGGCTCAGCACCGCGAAGTCCGCGCCCAGCGGCGCACCGGCCAACGCGGCGACGGCATGCACAGCGGAGACGGCGGGAAGCACCCGGACCGATACGTCGGCGAACCGCGGGTCCTCGGCGGCCTCGAACACCGCCGAGGCCATGCCGAACACGCCGGCGTCGCCGCCGGAGACCACGGCGACGGATTCGCCACGTAACGCGAGATCGAGCGCGAAGCGCGCCCGGTCGGCTTCGACGGTGTTGCCGGATGCGTGCCGCTGCAGACCTTCGCGCTGCGGCACTCGCGCAACATACGGGGCGTAGCCGACCACATGCCGCACCTGGGCAAGTGCGGCCGACGCCTCCGGGGTCATCCAATGGGCCGGGCCGGGACCCAGGCCGATGACGAGAAGCTCGCCGGCACCGGTGGAAATGGTTGCAGGGCTGGGATCTTCGATCATGATGGGCTCTTCGGCCATGATGCGCGATCGGGGGCCGTTGATCGAATCGCCGTTGACCACGATCAGCGAGAGGTACGGGACGGTCGATGCGTCGACGTCAACCACCGGCATCCACCGCTGCTGCGGATGGCTGGCCCGCTCGACGTACATCGCATGATCGAGTCGCCCGGCCGCGGCGAGCGCGCGGCGGACGGCCGGAAACGTGCGGCCCAGTTTCATGATGATCGCGCCGTCGGTGTCGGCCAGTCGCCGCGCGAGTTCGGCTTCCGGCAACGTGCCGGGCAGCACGGTCAGCACGTCGGTCTGGCGGACCAGCGGCGAGGCGACGGCCGCCGTCGCGGCTGTGAATGCCGGTATCCCGGGCACGATCTCGGTGACGAACCGGGCGCTGAGCCGATCATGCATGTACATGAACGAGCCGTAGAACAGCGGATCCCCCTCGGCGAGAAGGGCAACGGTGCGGCCGGCATCCAGATGCGCGGCGAGCCTGGCGGACGATTCCTCGTAGAACTCCGCCAGTGCGCCGGCGTAGCCGCCGGGATGATCGGTGGTTCCGGTGGTCAGCGGGTAGCGCAACTCCTCTTCGATGGCGGCGGCGGGAATCAGGTCCGCGGCGATCGTTCGCGCGTAGGACTGCTTGTTCACCCCGGCGTGGTAGGCGACAACGTCGGACTCACCGATGATCCGCGCCGCCTTACAGGTGATCAGCTCGGGATCACCTGGGCCCAAGCCGATTCCGTAGAAGCGGCCGGCTGTCATTCGGCCTCCGAGGCCAGCGCGTTGACGGCCGAGGAGGTGATCGCCGAGCCACCACGTCGACCCCGCACCGTCACGAACGGGATGTCGATGCCGTGGTCGCGGGCCAAGGATGCGAGGGCGTGCTTGGATTCGGCGGCACCGATGAACCCGACCGGGCACCCGACGATCGCCGCGGGCCGCGGCGCGCCGTCGATCAGCATCTCCAGCAGATGGAACAGCGCGGTCGGGGCGTTGCCGATAGCGACGACCGCGTTGTGCAGCAACGGTTCCCACAACGACACCGCCGCCGCGGTGCGAGTGGTGTGCCATTGCTTCGCCAACTCCGGCACGCCGGGTTCGGTGAGGAAGCAGCGCACGTCGTTGGCGGCGGGTAGCCGGCCGGCGGTGATTCCGGTGGCGACCATCCGGGCGTCACACAAGATGGGCGCGCCTGATTGCAGCGCCGAACGTGCGGCCGGGACCAGGGCCGGGTGCACGATCAGGTCGTCGACGAGATCCGGTTGCCCGGTCCCGTGAATCATTCGAACGGCCAGCTTTTCGGCCTCGGCCGGGATCCGCGACAGGTCGGCCTCGCGGCGGATCGTGGCGAACGAGTCAGCGTAGATCGCCGGACCGTCGGCGATGTAGTCGTAGCGCCGAGTCGGTCGGCTGGTCTGGGTCGGTCGGCTCGTCTGGGTCGGTCGGCTCGTCTGGGTCACTCGGATACCTCCGGGGCGTTCGGGACGAGGACGCCGCGCCACGGCGTTATGACGACATTGCCCACACCGGAGGCGCTTTCGAGCAGCGTTCGGACCATCTCGGAGGTCAGGACGCCGTCCTCGACGGGCGTGTGCGTGCCGCCTGGCACTTTTCCATAGGCCAGCGGCGGCGCCGCAGGCGGGATGCGAGTGTCGGCGGGAACGGGTGGCTGCAGCGGTTCGGCGAGTTCGCGAATGTGCCACGGCGCGTCGGCTCCCGTTCCCCGGGCGTCGAGGAATTCCGTTGCCAGCGCGGCCAACCGGCCGGCAGCGTCAGCCAACGGGGTCATATCGCCCCACTGAGCGCCGACCCGCACCTGGACCATCTCGTCATCCAGCGCCACGAAACCGAGGTCGGTGCCCCACTTGCCGGCGCCGGTGAGGCGGTCCAGCAGATCGCCGCGGCCGTCGTCCAACGTGAACAGGAATCGGCCCGGCAGCAGGCCGAGCCGGGGTTCGGCACACAGCAGCGTGTCGAGGCGTGCGATCACGGGCCGCAGATCGGCACGACCGCCGGCCAGACCGGTCTGCGGTGAGGCAAGTACGTTGCGCACGAGTTCGTGTGTGCGGGTTGGGATTAGCCCGGTCGACTCGAGAGCCGTCACGGCGGCCTCGGCCAGGTGGGTTCCCTCTCCTCGCATTCCCCGCAGTTGCAGATTCGCGCGCCCGGTCAGGTAGATGCAGCCGTCGGCGTGCTGGCGGCTGACCTCGGCCAGTCGTCGCAGCGCCGCCGTGGGCAGTAGGCCGCCCATCAGCCGGATACGCACCAGCAGCCCGTCCTCGGCCGGCCACGGGCGCCACACCCCGGGGCACATGTCGGTGCGGGTCCGTGTGTCGGCGGTCATCAGCGGGTATCGGGTCAGCTGAGGTCGCTGACCTTCTCCATCATCGCGTGGGCGACGTCGACCGCACTGGTGTCCGGGCTCGCCGATCCCGGATCCGACGGCCGTCGGTCACCGAAGAAGATCATCGAAACCTCGACGATGCAGTTCAATCGGACACCGACGGCGCGGGCGACCGGCGTGGGCTGCAGGGGCGGCATGTTGGCTAGCGTCGCGGTAGCGTTATTCGTCGCTGTAACAACGGAATCCAGCGTTCGGACGTCGTCGATCACCGTCGTCGTACTGATCGGCCCGGTACGTTCGGTGGTGCTTTGCCCCTTGCACTGCCGCCACTGGTCGGGAAATTTCGCGAACAGCGCCTGCGCCTCGGCCGCCGTCGGTAGCGCGACCACGCCCTCCCGCACGCTGATTACCTGAGCCGGGTCGCCGTTGTTCCACCACGACGCCGATGCCACGGCTTGGACATTGGCGGGGCCGTACACGCTCCTCTGCAGCATGGCGGTGACCTCAAGGCAGGCCGCTGACTCCGGTGGCGCCTTACGCTGGTCGAGGATGTCGAGGCCACCGAATTTCGCGGGCTGACGAGTGACGAACGGCTGACCGAGCATCTGCGACAACGATTTGCCGCCGAGCAACACATGTTCGATGGCCCGGCCGGACAAGGGTCGAGGCTTCAGGTCCGGGGCCGGTTTGGCCGTCCCCGCGACGACCGACCCGCAGCCCACCGCGAGCGCGGCAAGCACCGTGCACACTGCTGCCGTCGCGGACCCCTGCATGGCTACTTCTTGCTGCCTTTGTCGCCCGCGGCATCCGTGGACAGCGCGGCGACGAACGCCTCCTGCGGCACCTCGACCCGGCCGATGGTCTTCATCCGCTTCTTGCCTTCCTTCTGCTTCTCGAGCAGTTTGCGCTTGCGGGTGATGTCGCCGCCGTAGCACTTGGACAGCACGTCTTTGCGAATCGCGCGGATGTTCTCGCGGGCAATGATTTTGGAGCCGATCGCAGCCTGGATCGGCACCTCGAACTGCTGGCGGGGAATCAACTCCTTGAGCCGGGTGGTCATCTTGTTACCGTAGGCCGCGGCCCCGTCCTTGTGCACGATCGCACTGAACGCGTCGACGGCCTCGCCCTGCAGCAGGATGTCGACCTTGACCAGCGCTGCTTCCTGCTCGCCGGACTCTTCGTAGTCGAGGCTGGCGTAGCCGCGGGTGCGCGATTTCAGCGAGTCGAAGAAGTCGAAGATGATCTCTCCCATCGGCATCGTGTAGCGCAGTTCGACGCGTTCGGGTGACAGATAGTCCATGCCGCCGAGTTCGCCGCGCCGCGACTGGCACAGTTCCATGATGGTGCCGATGAATTCGCTGGGCGTGATGATGGTGGTCTTGGTGATGGGCTCGTACACGGCGCGGACCTTGCCCTCCGGCCAGTCCGACGGGTTGGTGACGATCAGTTCGGAATTGTCTTCCTTGACAACGCGATACACGACGTTCGGCGAGGTCGAGATCAGGTCGAGGTCGAACTCGCGCTCCAGGCGCTCACGGGTGATCTCCATGTGCAGCAGCCCCAGAAAGCCGCAGCGGAAACCGAATCCGAGCGCCACCGAGGTTTCCGGCTCGTAGGTGAGCGCGGCGTCGTTGAGTTGCAGCCGCTCCAACGCATCACGCAAGTCGGGGTAGTCGGAGCCGTCGACGGGATACAAGCCCGAATACACCATCGGCCTGGGTTCGCGGTATCCGGTCAGCGGTTGGGTGGCGCCGTGGCGCGCGGTGGTGACGGTGTCGCCGACCTTGGATTGCCGGACGTCTTTCACACCGGTGATCAGGTAGCCGACCTCGCCGACACCAAGTCCCACTGAGGCTTTCGGCTCAGGCGAGACGATGCCGACTTCGAGTAGCTCGTGGGTGGAACCGGTGGACATCATCGTGACCTTCTGACGCGGAGTGATCTTGCCGTCGACCACGCGCACGTAGGTGACCACGCCCCGGTAGATGTCGTAGACCGAGTCGAAAATCATTGCCCGCGTGGGCGCTTCGGCGTCACCGGTCGGGGCCGGCACCTCTCGCACCACATGGTCGAGCAGATCGGCGACGCCCTCCCCCGTTTTGCCGGAAACGCGCAGCACATCGCCGGGCTCGCAGCCGATGATGTGGGCGATTTCGCCGGCGTAGCGGTCGGGGTCGGCGGCGGGCAGGTCGATCTTGTTCAGCACCGGGATGATGTGCAAGCCGCGGTCCAGGGCCAGGTAGAGGTTGGCCAGCGTCTGCGCCTCGATGCCCTGGGCGGCGTCGACCAACAGGACCGCGCCCTCGCAGGCTTCCAGTGCGCGCGACACCTCGTAGGTGAAGTCGACATGGCCGGGGGTGTCGATCAGGTGCAAGACGTACTGGATGCCGCCGACTTCCCACGGCAGCCGCACGTTCTGGGCCTTGATGGTGATGCCGCGCTCGCGCTCGATGTCCATCCGGTCGAGGTATTGCGCGCGCATCGAGCGCTCGTCGACGACGCCGGTGAGCTGCAGCATTCGGTCGGCCAGGGTGGACTTGCCGTGGTCGATGTGGGCGATGATGCAGAAGTTCCGAATCTGCGCCGGCGCGGTGAAGGTCTGGTCGGCGAAACTGCTGATGAGGATCTCCTGGTGAATCCGGGCTTAGGGCGCTACCAGCGTATCCAGCGGCGGGCGCTAGGGCACAATCGCCGGACCCGCTTCTACCGCGTTGACGAGCACATGGTGTTCGGCCGTGCCTGCGGGCACACCGACCCGGTCCGCGGTTCCTACTCACCGCGGCGGGCACCGAAACCCTCGAACGCACCAGGCGGACCGCCCCGCCGGCCAGGTGACGGCGGGGCGACCGAAGAGCTACGCGACCCGCTCGACGCGCCCCACTTCGCTGTCCTCGGATATCAACGACCAGCGGCTCAGCGCCTCCGAGGCGGCGTCATCGCCGGCCCCGATCGTGAACGACTCGCCGTCGAAAACGGTGTTCCACACCGACGACGCGACCGCACGGACAATGGACAGCCCGTCATCGAACTGATGTTTACCGGTGGCGTGGACAGTCACACCTGCCTCGGCAACCTCGACGTCCCACGCCGACTGCGGCCGGATCGCGAGCATGTCCGCGTCCTCGTGCAAGGAACGCAAGTCGTGGCCAACATAGGTCGGTCGCAGTCCCGACCCGGCCTGCAGCATGTTCAACGCCGAATTCGCCCCGCTGAGCACCAGCATGCTGGGCAGGCCCGCCGCGTTGGCACCGGCGATGTCGGTGTCCACCCGGTCGCCCACCACGATCGGCGCGCGGAAATCATCACGGGCCGCCGCGTCATTAATCATCGCCGGAGCCGGCTTACCCGCGAGCTGCGGCGAAGCCTCGGTGGCCGCCTGTAACGCGGCGACCATCGAGCCGTTGCAGGGCACCAGACCACGTTCAGTGGGAATTGTGCGGTCCAAGTTGGTCGCCACCCACACGGCACCATCCCGGATGGCCAGCGTCGCCTCGGCCAGATCCGACCAGTTGGTGTCGAAGCTCAGGCCCTGCACCACCGCAACGGGGTCGTCGCGGTACTGCTCCACCGGCTGCATTCCGGCCGCGACGACTTCGTCGACCAAAGCCGGCGCACCGACGACCAGCACCCGCGATCCGGACGGCAGTAGTTCGACCAGTAGCCGCGCAGCGCTCTGCGCGGCTGTGGCGACGTCGTCGGCGGCCGCGGTGAATCCGAGTTCACGCAGGTGTACCGCGACATCTTCCGGCGCCCTCGACGCGTTGTTGGTGATGAACAACTTGCGACTGGGCGAATTATCCAAGGCCTGGACAGCGCCTTCGGTAATCTGTTGACCGCGGTACAGAGTTCCGTCCAGATCCAACAGCAAACAATCGTGTTCTCGCGTAAGAATAGTCAATTTGGCACTACCTCATTTCATAGGTGTGGCGGCTCATTTCATGTGGTGTGGCGGCAATCCCTACCGCCGCCGTCGCCGCTCCCGACCTCCGATGGAGTTCTGATCTGGATGATCACGTAACCATAACGGGCCGGAACGAACCCTACCACGGACTTGTTCTGCCATGGTGGTGAGAATGGCTCAGCCACATAGTGTTTCAGCGACCATGCGCGCAGGCGAGGGGCT
>NZ_JBYCLD010000223.1:0-9203 GCF_057473725.1 Mycobacterium sp. TH-M11
TCCGCGCCGATACCTCCGGATCACCGACGACACCGGGTCGCTGAACCGAGGTGTGGATCGGATGGCTCGAGTTCGACCTGCTGCTCGGCGACGTGCACTCGTTGAAACAGAAGCGGTCGGCGGTGCGTCCGGTAGTGGCAGAGTTGCAACGGAAATTCAACGTGTCAGCCGCCGAAACCGGATCGCAGGAGCTACGTCGTCGGGCCGGGATCGGCGTGGCATTGGTGTCGGGCGATCGGCAACATGCCGTCGCTGTTCTCGACGCCGCCGAGCGACTGGTGGCCGCGCACCCGGAATTTGAATTACTCTCGGTCCGAAGGAACTTGGTCCGCAGCGACGACTGAGCCGGGTCCGGTCGGGCGCTGCTTTCGGCGCATCGGCGTAGGCGTGACGGCACCCGGAGCCAGCTTGCGCGCAAACACCAGGAACGCTGTGTGCCCGCGCATGTTGTGTTGCGGCCGCACCGCCAACCCGACCACATTCCAGCCGCGCTGCATCGTCTCCCAGGCGCGTGGCTCCGTCCAACACTGTTGGGCGCGTAGCGCTTCGACCGCCTTTGAAAGCTGGGTCGCGGTCGCGACGTAGAGCATCAGCACGCCGCCCGCCACCAACGCCCGCGACACCCGGTCGAGCACGTCCCACGGCGCGAGCATGTCCAGCACCGCGCGGTCGATCGAGCCGTCGGGCAGGTCGGCCTCGACGACATCGCCGATCACCAGCTTCCAGTTGTCCGGGAGACCACCGAAAAAGGTTTGCACGTTTCGGCGCGCGTGCTCGGCGTGGTCGGCGCGGACGTCGTAGGAGATCACCTGGCCTTCCGGCCCGACGGCGCGCAGCAGCGAACAGCTCAGCGCCCCGGAGCCGGCCCCGGCCTCCAGTACCCGCGCGCCGGGGAAGATGTCCCCCTCGTGCACGATCTGCGCGGCGTCCTTCGGGTAGACCACCTGCGCGCCGCGCGGCATCGACAGCACGTAGTCGACCAGCAGCGGACGCAGCACCAGGAACTGGTCGCCGTTGGCCGACTTGACCACGCTGCCCTCCGGCAGTCCGATCACCGCGTCATGCCTGATCGCGCCGCGATGGGTGTGGAACTCGCTGCCCGCACTGAGCACCATCGTGTAGTGCCGGCCTTTGGCGTCGGTGAGCTGAACTCGATCACCGATGACGAACGGGCCAGTTGCGCGCACAGCCGCCAAGCCTGCCAGCAGACGCGCCGCCCGGGGTGCTCGGGGTTGTCCGACCTGGCTTCTACGCTGCCGGTATGACCGACCAACCGGGCTCATCAGCCAGACGGCGGCCGGCCCTGTCACCGTCGCGGGCGGCCGACTTCAAGCAGTGCCCGCTGCTCTACCGCTTTCGGGCCATCGACCGGCTACCCGAACCACCGTCCACCGCGCAGGTGCGCGGTTCGGTCGTGCACGCGGCATTAGAGCAGCTCTACGGGCTACCCGCGGCGCAACGCGGCCCACAGGCCGTCGACACGCTGGTCGGCCCGGCGTGGGAGCAGGTGATCGCCGCCGAGCCCGAGCTCACCGGGCAGTTTGACGCCGGGCAGCAGACCGATCTGCTCGACGAAGCCCGCAAGTTGCTATCCGGCTATTACCGCCTGGAAGACCCGACCCGGTTCGACCCGCAGAGCTGCGAGCAGCGCATCGAGGTAGAGCTGTCCGACGGCACCCTGCTGCGCGGGATCATCGACCGTATCGACGTCGCCCCCACCGGCGAGCTGCGGGTGGTGGACTACAAGACCGGAAAGGCGCCACCGCAGGCGCGGGCGCTCGCCGAGTTCAAGGCCATGTTCCAGATGAAGTTCTATGCGGTCGCATTGCTGCGCTCGCGCGGCGTGTTGCCGACACGGCTGCGGCTGATCTATCTGTCCGATGGCCAGTTGCTGGACTACTCCCCCGACGAAGCCGAGCTACTGCGCTTCGAGAAGACGCTGATGGCGATGTGGCGTGCCATTCAATCCGCTGGTGCCACCGGCGATTTCAGGCCGCGGCCGTCGCGGTTGTGCGACTGGTGCGCGCACCATTCGCATTGTCCGGCCTTCGGCGGCACACCACCGCCGTACCCGGGCTGGCCGGACGTTACCGCCGACGGTGATGCCGACGCCGTCCTGCAGCAAGGCGCCGAACCGGCGGCCTGAGTCCGACTACTGCAGCGGCGACATCTCCTGCAGCATGGTCGGTATCAGCTCACTCACCGTCGGGTGAATGTGCATCGTGCGGGCCAGCGTGGTGTACGGCACTTTGGCCGACATCATGTCGAGGATGCCGTGGATGGCCTCGTCGCCGCCCACCCCCAGGATGGCCGCCCCGAGGATCTGCTTGGTCTCGGCGTCGACGACGATCTTCATAAAGCCCTGCGTCTCACCCTTTTCCACCGCGCGACCCACCCTGGTCATCGGCCGCCGACCGACCAGCGCGGGTCGGCCGGAGGCACGTACCTGCTCGACCGTCATCCCGGCACGGCCCAGCGGCGGGTCGATGTAGAGCGCGTAGGTACTGATCCGGTTACTCACCCGGCGCGGGTCGTGATCGAGCAGATTGGCCGCGACGATCTCGAAGTCGTTGTAGGAAGTGTGGGTGAATGCGCCCTTGCCGTTGCAGTCACCCAACGCCCAGATGTGCTCCACGCTGGTTTGCAGTTGATCGTTGACGGCGATGTAACCGCGGCCATCGGCGTGGACGCCGGCCCGATCGAGGCCGAGGTCGTCGGTGTTGGGGCGCCGCCCCACCGCGAGCAGCAGGTGGCTGCCCGGTATCGCTGCCGCACCGGGTCCAGGTGTCAATTCGAACCCGCTGTCGCACTTGGCAATCTGGATGTCATTGGCGTCGACAACGATTTGCACGCCTTCGTTTTCCAGGATCTCGCGGATGGCCGTGGAGACATCGTCGTCTTCGCGGGACGCCAGTCGGGAACCCTTCTCGACCACGGTGACCCGGGCGCCGAAGCGGCGGTACATCTGGGCGAATTCCAGCGCGATGTAGCTGCCGCCGACAATCACCAGATGTTCAGGGAGGCTGTCGAGTTCGAGGATCGAGACGTTGGTGAGATAGTCGACGTCGGCCAGTCCGGGAATGTCGGGCACCACGGCACGGCCGCCGACGTTGAGGAAAATCCGGTCACCGCGCAACATGTCGTCCCCGACCCGCAGCGTGTGCGGATCTTCGAATCGGGCGTGGCCGCGAAACACCGTGCAGCCGTCCATGCCGTCCAGCCAGCCTTCGACACCATTGCGATCGTCAAGGACGATGCCGTCCTTGCGCGCCTTGACTTTTGGCATGTCGACGCTCACCGGCCCGGTGCTGACACCGTAGTCGGAGCCGCGACGGGCCAGCTGCGCGGCATACGCGCTGGCCACCAACGTCTTGGTCGGGATGCATCCGGTGTTGACGCAGGTGCCGCCGAACAGCTTGCGCTCCACCATCGCCACCCGCTGGCCGGCCGCGGTCAGCCGACCGGCCAACGGGGGGCCGGCCTGCCCGGCGCCGACAATGACCGCGTCGAAACGTGTTGTCACAGAGCAGCGATCACAGCGGCGAGCGCGAATCCGCCACCGACAGCGACGATGTCCTCGATCAGAGCGGCCGGCAAGTCACGGCTCAAGGAGCCGGACAGCCGGGCCCGGGCCTGGTAGCCGACCATCGTTCCAACGACGGCGCCGAGCACACCGGCGCCGACTGCGGTGTAGGTGAACCCCCACACCGTGCCGACGAGAGCCCCGGCGAACCCACCCGAGATGATCCGGCCGATGAACGGCGGCGGCGCCGTACGAGCCGGCGTCTTGGATTGCTTGTCGAGAAACAGCTCACCGACCGCCAGCACGCTGAAGATGAGCGCGGTGATCAGGTTGCCGACCCAGGATGCCCAGGTGTTGTTGAGGTTGATCCAGTGCAGCACCGCCGCCCACGAGACGACGGCCGGTGCGGTGAAGGTTCGCAAACCGGCGATCACACCGAATCCGAGAGCAAGCAGCAGAACATAGAAATGAGTCATTGCGACGCTCCTCTAGTGCTGGAAATCCCGGCTCTAGGCGGACGCTAACACAGCAACGCCGACGGCACGGGCGCCAGCGTGGTCAGAACCGGCAGAACCGGATGTCCGACGCCAGGATCGCTTTCGCACCGATGGCCGCCAGCTCGTCCATGATCGCGTTGACGTCCCGGCGCGGCACCAGGGCGCGCACCGCCACCCACTCGGGGTCGGCCAGCGGCGCGATCGTGGGTGACTCCAAACCGGGCGTTACAGCCGTGGCGGAGTCGAGAACCGAACGCGGACAGTCATAATCCAGCATCAGATACTGCTGACCGAACACCACGCCCTGGACGCGGGCCACCAGTTGGCCGCGGGTGGTAGCGTCCGGCCCGCCGTCGGCGGCGTCGGGGTCGACCTGCTCGATCAGGACAGCCTCTGAATCGCAGAGCGCTTCGCCGAAGGCGACCAGATTGTGCAGATTCAGCGTGCGGCCCGAGCCCACCACGTCGGCGATCGCGTCGGCCACCCCCAGCTGCACCGAGATCTCCACGGCGCCGTCCAGCCTGATGACGGTCGCCTCAATACCGCGGGCCGCCAGGTCTTCTCGCACGATGTTCGGGTAGGCGGTGGCAACTCGGCGACCGGCCAGGTCGTCGATCGCCCAATTCCGTCCGGCCGGCGCGGCGTAGCGGAAGGTGGACGAGCCGAAGCCCAACGCGAGTCGTTCGCGTACCGGCGCCCGGGACTCGCGCGCCAAATCCCGCCCAGTGATGCCGAAGTCGAGTTCACCCGAGCCGACGTAGATCGCGATGTCCTTGGGCCGGAGGAAAAAGAATTCGACGTTGTTGTGCGGGTCGATGACGGTCAGGTCTTTGGGATCGGTCCGGCGCCGGTAGCCGGCCTCGGACAGGATCTCGATCGCCGATTCGCTCAGCGCACCCTTGTTGGGGACCGCCACGCGCAGCCTGGTCGACCCGTTTCGGCGGTTCGGCGTCATCACAGTTTCCGGTACACGTCGTCGAGCGTGAGCCCGCGGGCGATCATCAGCACCTGAGCCCAGTAGAGCAATTGGCTGATCTCTTCGGCCAACGCCTCGTCGGATTCGTGTTCGGCGGCCAGCCACACCTCGCCGGCCTCTTCGAGGATCTTTTTGCCCAGCGTATGCACGCCGCTGTCCAACGCGGCGACGGTACCACTGCCGGGCGGACGGGTGCGGGCGCGTTCGCCGAGTTCGGCGAACAGATCGTCGAAGGTCTTCACGGCCAGCGATTGTGTCACGGGCACCTGATCGAAGTCACGGCGGTTTCAGGTCGCCGCGGCCGGCGACACCGCGTCGGGCATGTCCTCCAGCGACACCCCGTTGGTTTCCCGCACCCATCGCCAGACGAAAACGAATGAGAGCACGGCACACAGCGCGTAGAAGCCGTAGGCGGCGACGAGTGTATGGCGCACCGCCGGGAACGTCACCGCGATGGTCCAGTTGGCCATCCACTGCACGCCCGAGGCCAGGCCCAGCGCCGCTGACCGGATGCGGTTGGGGAACATCTCGCCCAGCAGCACCCACAACACCGGTCCCCAGGACACGGCGAACGAGACCACAAACAGGTCAGCCGCCACCAGCGCGATGATTCCCGAAGGTCCGTTGAGTTGTGGCTCACCGTTGCGGGAATCCGCGCCGGCAAACACAACCGTCATCGTGATCAGCATCAGCGACATGCCCGCCGACCCCGCCAACAGCAGCGGTCGGCGACCGATCCGGTCAATCAGCGCGATGGCCACCACAGTGATCAGCACGTTCACCCCGGTGGTCACCAGACCGATGGTGAACGCCGAATGCTCGCCGAAGCCCACCGTCTGCCAAAGCAAATCGGAATAGTTGAAGATCACGTTGATGCCGACAAACTGCTGAAAGACGGCCAGTCCCAGGCCGACCCAGACGATGCCGTACAGCCCACCGGTCGGTTTGCGAAGATCACGCCACGACTGCGGCTGCTCTTGATCGAGGGTGTCGGCGATCCGGGCGATGGTGTGCGCTGCATCTCGTTCGCTCAGTAGCGTCGCCAGTACCCGGCTGGCCTCCGAAACACGTTGCCGAGCAATCAGATAGCGCGGCGACTCGGGAAGTGTGAACAGCAGTGCCAGATAGCAGAGCGCCAGGGGCAACTCGGCGAGAAATGTCCAGCGCCAGGCCGCCAGACCCAACCAGAGTGGCTCGGTGGCACCACCCGCCAGGTGGAACGGCACCCAGGTCCAGGCCAGCGCTGCGAACAGGCCGCACACGATCGCAAGTTGTTGCATCGAGCCGAGCCGGCCGCGGAAGCGCGGTGGGGAGATCTCGGCAATGTAGGCCGGTGCCGCCACCGACGAGAAGCCGATGCCGATACCGCCGACCAGGTGGAAGACGACGAACATCCAGATGCCGGTCGCCGATCCGGCGCCGAGCCCGCACACGAAAAACGAAGCCGCCGAGAGCTTCATCATCGATCGGCGGCCCACCCGGTCGCCGATCCGGCCGGCCCACAGCGCACCGATCGCCGCGCCCAGCACCCCCGAGGCGGCCGCGAAGCCCAAGACCCCGTTCCCGATGTGAAAGGTCGCCTGCAGCGCCCTGACCGCGCGGTTCGTCGTCGAGATGTCGAAACCGAAGAGCAGTCCGCCGATCGCGGCCACCGACGCGTAACGCAGCGCGGACCGGAACGCGACGTGCGCGGCATGCGGCTCGTCGGGCAGGTCCTCGCGCGTTGGGAGCGGTAGCCGGCCGGTGGCGTCGTCAGCAACCAAGGTAGGGCTCAGTCCTCTGGGTTGTAGCCCAGGTTGGGGGCGAGCCAGCGCTCGGCTTCGGCCAGCGTCCAGCCCTTGCGCTTGGCGTAGTCGGCGACCTGGTCCTGGGCCATCCGGCCGACCACGAAGTACTGCGACTGCGGGTGCGAGAAGTACCAGCCGCTGACGGCGGCACCGGGCCACATCGCCATCGACTCGGTCAACTCGATGCCGGTCCGCTCCTTGACGTCCATCAACGTCCACAGCGTCGCCTTCTCGGTGTGCTCCGGGCAGGCCGGGTAGCCGGGGGCGGGACGGATTCCCCGGTACTTCTCGCCGATCAGCGCGGCGTTGTCCAACTGCTCGTCGGGCTGAAATCCCCAGAACTCCGTGCGGACCCGCTGATGCATCCGTTCGGCGAACGCTTCGGCCAGCCGGTCGGCGAGCGACTCCAGCAGGATCGCGCTGTAGTCGTCGACGGCCGCCTTGAACTCCGCGATCTTGTCCCCGATGCCGAGCCCGGTGGTGACGGCGAAGGCGCCGACGTAGTCCCGGAGGCCCGTTTCTTTGGGGGCGATATAGTCGCCGAGGCTGCGGTTCGGGATGCCCTCGCGGTGCGCGCCCTGCTGACGCAGGTTGTACAACGTGGTCAGCACCTCGGTGCGGGTCTCGTCGGTGTAGACCTCGACATCGTCGCCGACGGCGTTCGCCGGGAAGAACCCGATCACCCCGTTGGCGGTCAGCCACTTTTCCTTGATCGCGGTGTCGAGCATCTCCTGGGCGTCGTCGTAGAGCTTGCGGGCCGCCTCGCCGGTGGCCGGGTTGTTGAGGATGTCGGGAAATTTGCCCTTCATCTCCCAGGCGTTGAAGAACGGCTGCCAGTCGATGTACTCGCGCAGTTCGGCCAGGTCGTAGTCGTGAAATTCCCGGACGCCGAGGCCTTGGGCGGGCACCGGCGGTGTGTAGTCCCCCCAGTCGATTGGCGTCCGGTTGGCCCGGGCCTTCTCCAGCGTCAGCATCGGCCGCTCGTTTTTCTGGGCGTGCCGTTCGCGAAGAGACGCGTAGTCCTTCTCGGTGGCCTCCAGCAGCGCCGGCCGCTGCTTGTCGTCGAGCAGTGCGGCCGCGACCGGCACCGAGCGCGACGCGTCCTTGACCCAGACCACCGGACCGCTGCGGCGCGGTGAAATCTTCACGGCCGTGTGGGCGCGCGAGGTGGTCGCGCCACCGATCAGCAGCGGGATCGCAAGCCCCTCGCGTTCCATCTCGACGGCGAAGTTGGCCATCTCGTCCAGCGACGGAGTGATCAGGCCGGACAGCCCGATGATGTCGGCGTCGTGCTCTTTCGCCGCGTCCAGGATCTTGCTCGCGGGCACCATCACACCGAGGTCGATCACCTCGAAGTTGTTGCACTGCAGGACGACCCCGACGATGTTCTTGCCGATGTCGTGAACGTCGCCCTTCACCGTCGCCATGATGATCGTGCCGTTGGTGTCCTTGCCCGCAGCAGCGCCGGACGCCTCCTTCTCCGCCTCGATGAACGGCAGCAGGTACGCGACGGCCTTCTTCATCACCCGGGCCGACTTCACCACCTGGGGCAGGAACATTTTGCCGGAGCCGAAGAGGTCGCCGACGACGTTCATGCCGTCCATCAGCGGGCCCTCGATCACCTCGATCGGCCGACCGCCCGCGGCTTCGATCTCGGCCCGCAATTCCTCGGTGTCGGCGTCGACGTTTGCGTCGATGCCCTTGACCAGGGCGTGCGTGATGCGCTCGCGGATCGGAAGGGATCGCCACTCCGCTGCCACCGGGTCGTCAGGCTTCTCGGAGCTGTTGAACCGTTCGGCGATCTCCAGGAGCCGTTCGGCCGCATCCTCGCGACGGTTCAGGACGACGTCCTCGATGCGGTCCCGCAGCTCGGGGTCGATCGAGTCATACGGCACCAGCGCGCCGGCGTTGACGATGCCCATGTCCAGGCCGGCCTTGATGGCGTGGTACAGGAACACCGCGTGGATCGCCTCGCGGACGGGGTTGTTGCCCCGGAACGAGAACGACACGTTCGAGATACCGCCGGAGATGTGCACCCCGGGCAGGTTTTCCTTGATCCAGGCGCAGGCCTCGATGAAGTCGATCCCGTAAGTCGCGTGCTCCTCGATACCGGTCGCCAGCGCGAAGCAGTTCGGGTCGAAGATGATGTCCTCGGCCGGGAAGCCGACCTCGTCGGTCAGGATCCGGTAGGCGCGCCCGCAGATCTCCTTGCGGCGCTCCAGGTTGTCGGCCTGGCCCTGCTCGTCGAAGGCCATCACGACGACGGCGGCGCCGTACTTGCGGCACAGCCGTGCCTCGCGGACGAACTTCTCCTCGCCCTCCTTCATGGAGATGGAGTTGACGATCGGCTTGCCCTGCACGTTCTTCAGGCCCGCCTCGATGACCTCCCACTTGGAGGAGTCGATCATCACCGGGACGCG
>NZ_JBYCLD010000224.1:0-1971 GCF_057473725.1 Mycobacterium sp. TH-M11
CACACCATCGAGGACACCGCGATCGTGCTGGGCCAGGCTCTGGGTGAGGCGCTCGGCGACAAGAAAGGCATTCGTCGATTCGGCGACGCCTTCATCCCGATGGACGAGACGCTGGCGCACGCCATCGTCGATGTGTCCGGCCGTCCGTACTGCGTGCACACCGGAGAGCCGGATCACCTGCGGCACACCACGATCGCCGGAAGCTCCGTGCCCTATCACACAGTGATCAACCGGCACGTGTTCGAGACGCTGGCCAACAACGCGCGCATCGCGTTGCACATTCGGGTGCTCTACGGCCGCGACCCGCACCACATCACCGAGGCGCAGTACAAGGCGGTCGCCCGAGCGCTGCGGCAGGCTGTCGAGTTGGATCCGCGGGTGTCCGGCGTGCCGTCCACCAAAGGCGCTCTGTGAGAGCTAAATCGGTCGTGGTGCTGGACTACGGCTCCGGCAACCTTCGGTCGGCGCAACGCGCGCTACAGCGCGTCGGTGCCCAAGTCGAAGTCACCGCCGACCTCGAAAAGGCAGCCGCTGCAGACGGTCTGGTGGTCCCCGGGGTCGGCGCGTTCGAGGCGTGCATGACGGGCCTGCGGGGGATCAACGGCCAACGGGCCATCGCCGAACGCGTCGCCGCCGGGCGTCCGGTGCTCGGCGTCTGCGTCGGTATGCAGATCCTGTTCGACCGCGGTGTCGAGTTCGGGGTGGAGAGCGCCGGCTGCGGGCAATGGCCGGGCGCGGTGACCCGACTGGACGCCCCGGTGATCCCGCACATGGGCTGGAATGTGGTGACCGCCGCGACGGGCAGCGCGCTGTTCAAAGGCCTGGACGCCGACGCCCGGTTCTATTTCGTGCATTCCTATGCCGCGCAACGGTGGGAAGGCGGCGCCGACGCGCTGCTGACCTGGGCCACCCACGGTGTGCCGTTTCTGGCCGCGATCGAAGATGGTCCGCTGGCCGCGACTCAGTTTCACCCCGAGAAGAGCGGTGATGCCGGCGCGGCCGTATTGAGCAATTGGGTTGAAGGGTTGTGACGTGTCGTTGATTCTGTTGCCCGCCGTCGACGTGGTCGAAGGCAAGGCGGTGCGGTTGGTGCAGGGCAAGGCCGGCAGCGAAACCGACTACGGCTCAGCGCTGGATGCCGCGCTGGCCTGGCAACGTGACGGTGCCGAGTGGGTCCACCTGGTGGACCTGGATGCGGCGTTCGGGCGTGGCTCCAACCGCGAATTGCTCGCCGAAGTGGTGGGCAGGCTCGACGTGAAGGTCGAGCTGTCCGGTGGCATCCGCGACGACGACTCGCTGAGCGCCGCGCTGGGGACCGGCTGTGCGCGGGTCAATATCGGGACGGCCGCCCTGGAGCATCCCCAGTGGTGCGCCAAAGCCATCGCCGAACACGGCGACAAGGTGGCGGTGGGTCTGGACGTGCAGATCGTCGACGGCGAACACCGGCTGCGCGGTCGCGGCTGGGAGACCGACGGCGGCGACTTGTGGCAGGTACTGGATCGCCTTGACAGCGAAGGCTGTTCGCGCTTCGTGGTCACCGACGTCACCAAAGACGGCACCCTGACCGGTCCCAACCTCGAGCTGCTGCGAGCCGTCGCCGACCGTACCGACATCCCGGTGATCGCCTCCGGAGGTGTGTCGAGCCTCGACGACCTGCGGGCCATCGCCACGCTGACCGGCAGCGGGGTGGAGGGTGCCATCGTCGGTAAGGCGCTCTATGCCGGCCGGTTCACGCTGCCGGAAGCGCTGTCAGCGGTGGCGGGCTAGGGCCGCAATGGATCTCGACGTGCTGGTGGCGAAAGCAGCGGCGATCCTGGACGCCGCGGCCAGGTCGTTCGTCGCCGGGCATCGCGCGGATTCGGCGGTCAGCAAGCGCGGTGACGACTTCGCCACCCAAGTGGACCTGGCGATCGAACGCCAAGTAGTCGATGCGTTGACTTCGGCAACCGGAATCCCGGCGCACGGCGAGGA
>NZ_JBYCLD010000225.1:0-5108 GCF_057473725.1 Mycobacterium sp. TH-M11
CGGGTCTGAGCGGGGCACGCCCTGGAATGAGTCGGCCAGCCAGACGCTTCGCGTCTGGTCTCCGTAGGCCGCGAGAACCGCGCGCATCAGGATGCAAGCCCCGCCACGCCAGACTCCACATTCGACCAGATCGCCGGGAATGTCGTCGGCCAGCACGGTCTCGACGCATTGCTGCAGGCTGGTGAGCCTTTGCATGCCGATCATCGTCTCGGCCTCGGCCGGCCAGTCCAGCCCCAGCTCGCGGTTGCGCGCATCGAGCCTCCCACCGCCCGCGCGCATGGCGTTGATGCGGTTGACGGTCTTGAACAGCAGCCGTCGGCGCAGCGGCCAGTCCACCGGCATCCGTTCGTGCATTCCGTACCTGGTGAGGTTGCGTCGGATCAGATCCAGGTACAGCGATCGGACGTCGTACGTGGTCAGTGTCATGCCTGCCCCTGTCTCGCAGCGTTTCCGGCGCCGAGTCTAAACGGTCATTGGACGTGTGTAGAAGAGTATTCCGAGATCGGGTCCCCGGCGCCCGCGGCGTCTTCAGTGCCCGGATTCGGCCGCGGCGCGATAACCGCGGACCGCCAGCGGCCCGACCACCGCGGCCAGGCCCAACGCCCACGTGAGGGTCAGCAACAGCGGAAACAGTGCCGGCCGGCCCAGGGCCAGTGCCCGCATGGACTCGATCGTCGCCCACATCGGCTGGAGTGGGACCAGCGGCCGCATCCACCCGGGCAGCAGTGCAACCGGAGGAATGCCGGAGCTGGAGAACACCAGCGCGATGGACGGCACCGCCAGCCAGAACAGCGGGGCACTGGTTCGCGCACGCACCGCGATCGCAATGACTGCCGTGCTGAAGACGACCACGATGAGCACCGGGACCAGCAGGAACGGGATCACCGAAAGCCAGCCAGCCTCGAACCGAAGTCCGAACCCCACGCCCACCACGGTGATCAGGGCAGCGCCGACGAACGTGCGCGCAGCCTCCGCGAGCAGCCTGCCGACCAGCGCGCTCGCCCGGTGCACCGGCAGCTCCCACAACTGGCTGAGCAGACCGCTGTCGCGCTCGCCGATGATGGTGAGGCCGGCCCCCAGCGCCCCCAACATCGCACCGGCGACGGCGCACATCGGCACCAAGCCGTAGAGACTGTCCGTGCCGGTGATCCGCACGATGGACCTGCCGACCAGCAGTTTGTAGGTGATCAGCAGAAAGGTCGGAAACAGCAGAGCCTGGACCGGCACCGTCGGGGCTCGCCGCCAATGGGTCACCAGCCGGCCGGCGAACAGCAGGCTTTCGGCGGGCAGTGAACTGCGCAGCGGTGTGTTTGCGGTCATTGCGTCCGCTTCTGCATCCGCACCGCGAGCGCACCGAAGACCACCAGCAGCCCGACGCACCACGTCACGCTGGTCGCCAGATTGCCTACCGCGACGTGACCGGTGGACAGCCCTCGCAGGGTTTCCGTCACTTCCGAGACGGGCTGGTAGCGGACGAACGGATGCAGCCAGTCGGGGAATGCGTCAACCGGCGCCATCCCGGTGGACAGCATTACCAGCAGCAGTTGGGGGACCAGCAGCAACTGACTGGCACCGCCGTTGCTGCCCATCTCGGCTCCGGCGATCCCGGCTCCGGCGATCCCGGTGCCTGTTGCGTCGGCACCAAGTGAGACGGCCAGCGTCAACGTCAGGACAAGCACGGCGAAACCCGCCACGTACATCAGCCCGCCGTCCAGTCGGAAGCCGAACACGTACCCGACGGCGATCCCCGCGAGCAGGGCGAGGGCGCCGCGGAAGAGGCAGTACAACATCCGGGCGATCAGCGGCACCGCCGTGGGTATCGGAAGCGTACGCAGCCGAATCCCAAAGTCGGAGCAGTGATCTCGGGCGGCCCGGTCGACGGTTGTCAGTGCGCCGAGCAGCATCACCTGGATGATGATGACGGGTAGCAGGTACTGGGGGTAGCTCATCTGGCCGGTGTCGATCACATTGCGCAACGCGAAGTTGAAGACGACGAAGTTGCCGGCCGGTGCGACAATCGCGAACGGTAGATCGTCGCGGAGCGTGCTGAGCAGCATGCGCTCGGTCAGCGCCGCGAGTGCGGTCACGCGGTGACACTTCCGGTGAGGCGCAGAAAGGCCTCGTCCAGGGACGGCTTACGCAGCGAGATGTCCAGCAGTTCGACGCCAAGCTGGTCGACCCGGCGAAATACCTCGGCGAAGGTCGCGACGCCGTCGGACGCCAGCACCGACACGGTGTTCTCCTCGCGATCGGCTTGAGCGCCGTCGAGGTCGGCGACCACGTCGAAGATCCTGGACAGCTCGCTCGGGTTGACCGGACTCACCGTGCAGTAGCTGAATCCCACCCGGCGCTTGAGTTCCTCGGCGGTCCCGCTGGCAACAACGCGACCCCCGTTGATGACGACGATCGAATCGCTGAGTACGTCGGCCTCTTCGAGGTACTGCGTGGTGAGCAGGACGGTGACACCTTGGGCGGACAGCGATGACACCAGGTCCCACACGTCGCGGCGGCTACGCGGGTCCAACCCGGTGGTCGGCTCGTCGAGGAACAGCACTTTCGGCGGAACCACCAACGCGGCGGCGATGTCGATGCGGCGTCGCATGCCGACCGAATAGGTGCCCACCCGCCGATCGGCGGCGTGCGCCATGTCGAACCGATCGATCAGTGCGTCGGCCCGCAGGTGCGCGTGTTTACGCCGCATTCCCCGGAGTCGTCCGAACAGCACCAGGTTCTCCCGCCCGGTCAGCTGCCAGTCGAGCGCGGCGAGCTGCCCGGTGGTCCCGATGTGTGCGCGTACCTGGGCGGGTTGTCGGACGACGTCGTAGCCCGCCACGATCGCCTGGCCGGAGGTGGGCCGCAGCAGTGTCGAAAGGATCTTGATCGTGGTCGTCTTACCGGCACCGTTATGGCCGAGCAGGGCGCAGACCGACCCCGTCGGAACCGAGTAGGTGACGTCCTGCAATGCATGAATCGTCCCGTCGAACGTCTTGGCTACGCCGTGGAGCTCGATCACGGGTCAGATGATACGGCCAGTTAGACGAGTGTTGAACAGAAACCCGGCAGCTCGTCGTGGGCTACCCGCCAGTGCGCCGCAGGCGGGCGAAATCTTCGGCGCGATCGGCCGCGATGGCCACGCTTTCGGCGGGGTTGGTCATCTGGCCGGCCACCTCGCGGGCACGGGCGGCGTACCGCGGGTCGAGAATGGTGCGAAGGTCTGCGACCAGCGACTTCTCCGTCGTGGTCGAAAAGCGCCGGGCGGTACCTACTTTCAGCCTTTTGACCGCGGCTCCCCAAATCACCTGGACGTCGGCCATCCAGAGGATCAAGGTGGGGACGCCGGCGCGCAGGCCCGCCGCGGTGGTGCCGGCGCCGCCGTGGTGCACCACCGCGCGGCAGGACGGAAAGACTGTCGCATAGTTCATCGCGCCGACCACCTTGACCTGGTCGGAGTGTGGGACATCGCTGAAGTCGGATGCGGCGGCGCACACCAACGCCCGCTCGCCCAACTGTGCGCAGGCCGCGCTGATCATCGCGATCATGTCGGCCGGAGATTGCACCGGGATGCTGCCGAACCCGAAGCAGATCGGCGGTGTTCCCGCGGCGATCCAGGCCGCGACCTCGTCGTCGGCGTCCGTCGCCGACGCAAGAGTCAGCGTGCCGACGAAGGGCCGCTGTGCCGGCCGCCGCTCGTTCCACGTCGCCCATTCGTCGTCCAGCCCGGGAAAGCACACCTGGTCGTAGGCCTGAATTTCCAGCGATCCACGTTCGGCGATCCGGCGGGGCGCGGGGCCGGTGGCCTTGGGCAGGCCGAGTTCACGGCGCTGCGCGGCGTCGACCTTTTTGACGCCGCGCCACACCAGCCATTCGTAGGCGGTCATCGCCGAGCGGAGCACCGGCGCCGGCAGCGTCGGAACGACGTGGCCGTTGACCCGGATCGGAAACCAGAGCACCGTGGCCAGCGGAACGCGTCGATACTCTGCGACGTTGACCGCAAGTTCTTGGTAGCTCATGCCGGTGACCAGCAGGTCGGCGCCGTCCGCCAGGGCTGTCAGCAGCGTGCTCATCTGCCCCCAGCACCGGGTGCCGGGTTCGCGGGCTTCGCGCAGAAATGCGAGCACATCCCGGACTTTCCAGAAGTTGCGGAAGAAATACGCCCAGAAGTTGCGGGTCGATTCCAGCCAGTCCTGCACCGCCGGCCCGTAGGCGACCGCCGGCAGCCCAGCAGCCTCGGCGAAGCCGACCAGATCGGGCGGGACGGCGATGCACACGTCGTGGCCGCGGCGTAGCAGTTCACGGCCGAGGGCGACGCCCGGTTCGACGTCGCCGCGAGTTCCGTAAAAGGCCAGCACACACTTCATCGCGGCTACCTAGGCCCAGGTTCCGCGGCGCCGGTGGGCCAGTGCGAGCGCCTCCAGGGCCAGCTTCACCAGGACCGGCGGCATGAGCCGGTTGAGCCGCACATAGCGGCGGGAATCCTCGAACGCGGTGCGGAAGCCGTGTTCGGCCGCTCGATACGCGTGCGCGACGCGATCCAGCGCGGACTCGTCCCAGGGCTCGTCGCGCGCGGCCGCGCTGAGCGTTGCGTAGGTCGCAGACATCCAGTCTGTGCCGAACGGCTCTGGCGCCGGGCCGCCGTGCCGGTGGTGCCGAAGGGCGGGGGTGAGAAATTCGTCGATTGCGCCCTCGTCTCGGGCGCTGAGATCGATGTCGAGGGCGGCGGAAATCCGTTTCACTTCCCGGCGCCAGTCGTCCATGAGGTTGGTGTACTCGACGAACACCCGCGGCACGCCGC
Source organism: Mycobacterium sp. TH-M11 (assembly GCF_057473725.1). NCBI lineage: Bacteria > Bacillati > Actinomycetota > Actinomycetes > Mycobacteriales > Mycobacteriaceae > Mycobacterium > Mycobacterium sp. TH-M11. The sequence goes on from NZ_JBYCLD010000225.1 coordinate 4,793, forward strand.
GCGTGCCCTTCTCGGCGAGCAGCGTGTAGGTCAGCCACCAGGCGCTCGCCAGCTCAGGGGAGGCTTGCACGTAATTCTGACCGGCGGCGTGCTTTTCCAGCGATCCGATGACTTCCACCGGGTGGCGGACGGCAATGACTGCGGCGACGTCGAACCCGGCCTGACGCGCCGCCTCGAACCAGATGCCGGACACCGTGGTCAACTTCGGCTCCTTGATCACGACGATCGGCGCGTCCGGCAGCGTGGTCAAAAACGCCTTGACCTTCGCGACCCAGGCGGCGTTCGTCGAGTCGTCGAACGCACCGTTGTCGTGCTT
>NZ_JBYCLD010000226.1:0-1675 GCF_057473725.1 Mycobacterium sp. TH-M11
CGGGTTGTAGGTGTCGCCGATGTGGACGAATCGGAACGGCAGCGACGGCACGCGGTCGCTGCCGGCGAACACACCGCCGGGCCGCAGCACTCGAAACGCCTCCGCGAAGAGCCGGTCCTGCAGCCGATCCGTGGGTATGTGGTGAAGCATCGTGAAACACACGACGGAGCTGAACGCATTGTCGGGCAACCCGGTATTGCTGCCGTCGCCGTGGATCACCCGCGCGCGATCGCCGTAGAGCCGGTCTAGCCGCTCGGCCATCGGCTCGTCGACTTCGACCGCGGTGACGGTGCCGGCCCGGCCGATTAGTGCGCGCAGCGTCGCACCATATCCCGGTCCGATTTCCAGCGTGTGGTCGCCCAACTCGACATCGGCGAGCGCCCACGGCAGCAGATCGTCGCGAACCATCGCGGCCCAGCCCGCCGAACTGCATCGCCACCGATGCAGGACATTCATCGCCATGACCTGACGCCTTCCTTCTGCGACTGGACTTCCATCTGGGACTTCACGCAGCTCGCACGCTACGAGAAGATCAAGGATGTCAGCTTCCGAAAAGATGCCACGCTGTATCGAAAATCCGCCACAGTCCGTGCCGCACCATCGCGCCGCGGCATTCGGCCGCCTATTGTCAACTCTCCGATGCTGATTCGCTCAGCGAGCAACTGCCTCGAGGAAACGTCCCGCGTGCAGCTCGGTGCCGAAACCGGGCGCGAATTCACCGTCGTTGTAGACAACGTGGCCCCCGACGACGGTCGCGCCGACGAGTCCGTCATTGCGGTTGACCATTCGCTTCACCTCCGGCGCCCCCGGGTAGGGCGCTTCGGCGTAAGCGGCACTGGACCCGTCGAATCCGGCCGGGTTGATGACGGCGATGTCGGCCCGAGTTCCCTCGCGCAGATACCCGGCGTCGAGCCCGTACCAGTCGGCGAGCTCGCCGGTGAGGCGCCGCACGGCGGTCTCGACGGGCATCGAGCGCCGATGGTGGACGCGTTCCAGCATGCGCAGGCCGGAGTTGTAGAACGCCATATTGCGAAGGTGCGCACCGGAATCGGAGAAGCCGATCTGGACGTTCGGCGACCGCTGCATGCGATCGAGCACCTCTTCGCGGTCGTTGGCGACCACAGTGCGCCAACGCAGCCGTGAGCCGTGTTCGACGGCCAGGTCGAGCAGCGCGTCGGCGGGCTCGATACCGCGGGCGGCGGCGACATCGGCGAAGGATTGCCCGACTATGGCACCGTCTGGGCACGCAACGATTTCGGCGTCGGACAGGTCGCGACTCCACACCCGGGGCCCGAACTGCCTGGCCATGTCCTTGCGGAAGCGCCGTCGGTAGGACTCGTCAGCGAGCAGCCGTCCGCGGCTCATCTCGTCACGGAAGTTGAGTGCGGCCGAGCCGGAACCAAACTCCTCGAACACGACGAGATCGACTCCGTCGGCGTACATTTCGAACGGCACCGGTAGGTGCTGCCAGCGAAAGTTGCCGCCGGCCCGGTTGGTGAGACCCGCGGCGAGCAGAGTCAGCCGCGCGGCCCTGCGGTCGGCTTTCACGTCGGCGGCCGCGATCAACGTGGTCTTCAACGCTTTACGCGACCCCCGGAACCCACCGCCGATGCTCTGGGCGAGGTAGCGCACGACTTCGGCCTGTCGGGCCAGGTTCGGCGTGCTCTGGTGCACG
>NZ_JBYCLD010000227.1:0-3991 GCF_057473725.1 Mycobacterium sp. TH-M11
TCCCATGACAGCTATCGATTCCGGCGTCGACGCCCTGGCACCCGTCGACGGGCTTCTTGTCGACCTCTCCGATGGCGTGTTGTCGGTGATTATGGACCGTCCGGACAGCCTGAACTCGTTGACGCTGCCGGTGTTGGTGGGACTCGCCGACACGATGGAGCGGGCTGCCAACGATCCGCGGGTCAAGGTCGTGCGACTGGGCGGGGCGGGCCGCGGCTTCTGCTCCGGAGCCGGTATGAGCGCCGACGACGTGGACGGAGCCGCTCAAAGCGACGAGCTGATCCTGGCTGCCAACCGGGTGGCGCGGGCGATCACGGCGCTGCCACGCCCGGTCGTCGCGGTGGTCCACGGAGCGGCGGCCGGCGTCGGCGTCTCCATCGCCTTGGCCTGCGACCTGGTATTGGCTTCGGACAACGCGTTTTTCATGCTCGCATTCACCAAGATCGGCCTGATGCCCGACGGCGGCGCCTCGGCTCTGGTCGCGGCGGCGATCGGCAGGATCGGCGCGATGCGGATGGCGCTGCTGGCCGAGCGACTGCCCGCCGCCGACGCTTTGGCGGCCGGGTTGATCAGCGCGGTGTACCCGGCCGAGGAGTTTCAGGCCGAAGTGGACAAGGTGGTGGCCCGGCTACTGTCGGGACCGGCGGTGGCGTTTGCCAAGACCAAACAGGCCATCAACGCGGCCACGCTCACCGAGTTGGAGCCGAGCTTGCAGCGCGAACTCGAGGGTCAGGCGGTCCTGCTGAATTCGCCTGACTTCCGCGAGGGCGCAAGGGCTTTCCAGCAGCGCCGGACCCCCGCCTTCACGGATATCTGAGTTCACAGACATGTGAGTTCACAGACCGAACAGCGGCGGCAATCCCAGCAAGACGACCAGCGTCCAGACAAAGTGGGTCAGGATCGGCGCCAGTACGCCGCCAGTGGCCCGACGCTCGAGCGCGCACACCGTGCCGAGGACGATAGCCGCGAACGCGAGCATGGGGTTCTGGCTGCTGGCCAGGGTCACGACGACGTAAATCGCGGTCGAGATCAGCAACGGGCTATGCCGACCGAGCGCGGTGTAGAGCGCGCCGCGGTAGAACAGTTCTTCGCCAACGGCGGCCAACAGCGCAATGGCCAAAGTCAACCGCCACGATCCCTGGTCGGTGTAGCGCAGCAACCGGGTGACGTACTCGGCGACCGCCGGAATCTCCCGGACGATCAGGCCGCCCGCGATGAAGACGCCGCCGAGCAACAGTCCAATCGTGGTGCCGCTGACCACGGGACGCTGATTGCGGCCGCGCCATCGCGCGCCACCGAGATGCAGCGGCCCAGAAACGAGCGCGCCGACCGCCAACACAGCCGCCAGCGCCAGCGTCCACCAGTAGAACGCCGGTTCGCCGGGATGCTTTTTCAGCGCCAACCCCAGCGAGGCGACACCGAGCACCAAGACAACCGCGACCACGATGCGCCGGCGTCGCACGACTCCGGGCGGTTCATTGTGCGGCACAGCGACATTGACAATGCCGCGGCGGATCTCTTCCAGAGCGCCGGGCTTGGTGTTCACGTCAGCCATTCCGCCGCTCCTGCTGCCTTCTGCGCGTCACACTGCCCCCGTTGATCGTCACTCGCGGATGCCATTCAATCGCACTTTCGGTGTGAGAGTGATCAAGATGTCGAGCCCGGTCCGAATCGCACCGGCGATCGGGCCGGGGACAACGTCCACGAGTCCGAGACCGGGTCGCGCAATCGATGGAGTCACTATGCCCGCCAGTCGCCGCAGGCGCAGGGAATCGCCGCCGGCCCAGGCCGGGTCGCTGTCGGCGAGGTGATGCGGATCGGCGAGCGCGTTGACCGGGCGCGGCCGACGATTCGACAGCGCGCGGCCAATGGCGTCCTCGATTGACAGCAGGCCATCCGGCGGGTCGGGAACCAGCTCACGCAGGCCGGGGCCACTGGCCTTCATGGGGTAGTCCAGCGACTCAACCAGGTCCGCGGCCAGCCCGTCGGGCACTGGCAGCGCCAGCGCGGTCACCCACGATGCCAGCGTGGTGTCGATCCCCCGCACCGGCAGGCCGGCGTGCCACGCGCCGGAAATCCGCGCATAGGTCTTCAGCAACTCGCTATACGAGGTGGAGTCCGGTCCGGCGATGTCGTAGGCACCCGCGGGAACCAGTTCTGCGTCACCGGCCGCGACGAGATAGTGCAGCACGTCGCGGATGGAGATCGGGTCGATCGGGTTGTTCATCCACCTCGGCGTCGGAATCACCGGGAAGCGGTCACCGACGTAGCGCAGCATCTCGAACGACGTGGAGCCCGCGCCGAGAATAATCGCGGCGCCCAGCCAGACCACTTCGGCGCCCCCGGCGATGTTCAGCGCGGCGGCCACCTCGGCCCGACTGGTCAGGTGCTCGGAGAGTGCTTCGCCCGCGGGAACGAAGCCGCCCAGGTAGACGATGCGGCGCACGCCCGCAGCTTGGGCGGCCGCGGCGACATGTGCCGCCGCAGCGCGGTCGGCATCGCGAAAACCGGGCTGACCGATGGCGTGGACCAAGTAGTACAGGACGTCGACCGCCCCGGCTTCGGCCAGCGCGGCCCGCGCGGAGTCGGCGTCGGCGGCGTCCAGCTTGACCACGGTGACATCGTCGAACCATCCGAAACCGGTCAGTCGCGCCGGGTCCCGAGTGGCCGCCAGCACCTGGTGTCCCGCCGCCAGCAGCGCTGTGACCAGCCGTGATCCCACATATCCGGTTGCGCCGGTCACCAAAATACGCATAAGTTCAGCCTATCGATCGGGAGGGTTGCAGGCGTCGCGTTCAGTTGTTGACCGGTGCCCGGCCAGGCAAACCCGCGAGTTCGCGGTCACACTTTCCATCGATGGACATCCCTGCGGACAATCCGGCCAAATGGCGCTATGGTCCAATTATCCGGATTGAACGAATTGGGGGTACCCAGGTGACTACCGTCTACAAACGCGTGCAGTTTCGTCCCGTGACGACAGGTACGTCCGAATGGCGCAACGTGAGGGCACGATGACGACCGCCCCCGCCATCGCGGCCGTCGCCGTCGAGTTTCCGCGCTATCAGGTATCGCAGGCCGAGGCCATGTCCGGTCTGACCGGGTTCGGCGGCCCCGAGTTCGATCGTTTCGGAGCCAGCGCAGGAGTCGAACGGCGCAGGATTGCGATACCGCTTGCCGACTACGGCGAGTTGAGCGGTTTCACCGAGGCCAACGACATCTTCATCGAGACGGCGTTGACGCTCGGCGAGCGCGCGATCCTGGCGGCACTGGCCGCGGCGCAGGTCAAGCCCGAAGAGGTCGACGTCGTGTTCTCCACGACCGTGACCGGCCTGGCAGTGCCCACCCTCGAAGCCCGGTTGGCGACGCGCCTGGGCATGCGACCAGACGTCAAGCGGGTACCAATGTTCGGTCTGGGTTGCGTGGCCGGCGCCGCGGGCGTGGCTCGCATGCACGACTACCTGTTGGCTTTCCCGGATCACGTGTCGGTGCTGCTGGCCGTCGAACTGTGCTCGCTGACCCTGCAGCGCGACGACTATTCAGTCGCAAACCTGGTGGCCGCCAGCCTGTTCGGTGACGGGGCGGCCGCCGTCGTCGCCAAGGGGGCCGCCCGCGAGTCGGCCGGACCCACGGTGCGCGCGACCCGCAGCCGGATCTACCCCGACACCGAGGACGTGATGGGCTGGGACATCGGCAGCAATGGTTTCAAGATCAAGCTCTCCACCGAGGTGGCAACCGTCGCCGAGAAATATGTGGGTGACGACGTCCGCGACTTCCTGAGCGATCACGGCCTGACGCCCGACGACATCTCGACCTGGGTATGCCATCCCGGTGGCCCGAAAGTGATCGAAGCGATCGAGCACACCCTCGATCTGCCGCCGAACGCCATGGCGCATACCCGTAACTCATTGCGCGAGAACGCGAATCTGTCGTCGGTGTCGGTGCTGGATGTGCTCAGCAGGAACATGGCCGATCCGCCGGCGCCGGGCTCGTT
>NZ_JBYCLD010000228.1:0-9165 GCF_057473725.1 Mycobacterium sp. TH-M11
TCCAGGACGTATGCTCCACGGCACGAGTTCCCCCGCTGACCGAGGACGGGAATCGAGGACGGGATGAGCGACGAATCCGACGGCCAGACACGGCGCCGTGTCCGCCCAATCGTGCGGGTGCAGGCCGAGCAAGCTCGCTAAGTGCCTGCTCACCCGATTCGGTGCGGATGCCTCCGTGGACTCGCGGTGTTCCTGGTCTATCTGCTCGGTGCCGTTGGCATCACCATCCAGGCCTGGCGCGGCCCGACGTCCGGCTGGGCCGGCCGGTGTTGCGACCAGGAGCAGGCAATCTGGTATCTCGGCTGGACTCCGCACGCACTTGCCCACGGCCTCAACCCGTTCTTCACCACCCAGATCGGGGCGCCCGCCGGCGTCAATGCGATGTGGAGCCCGTCGATGCCCCTGCTGGGGATCCTCAGCTGGCTGCCGGCCCGAATCGGCGGCCCGGTCTTCGCGTTCAACGTCCTTGTGGTACTTGGCATAGCGCTCAGCGGGTTCACCGCTTGGCTGGCACTCCGCCGCTGGACCGGCGACGGCCTCGGCCCGGTCGTCGGCGGCGCGGTGTACGCGTTCTCGCCCTACGTCGTCTCCCACGCGGCGTTGCATCTGAACCTGGCCACGGTCTGGATTCCGCCGCTGATTCTCCTGACCGTCGACGACCTGCTGGTGACCCAGCGCCGCCCGGCGTGGCAATCCGGTCTCGCCTTGGGCATCCTCGCCGCCGCTCAATTGCTGATCAGCGAGGAATTGCTCGCCACCAGTGCCATCGCGACCGGTGTGTTGGTCTGCGTCCTGGGATTCGCACGTTGCGGACAGATCCGCACCCGGCTGCTACCCGCGCTGGCGCCCGCCACGCTGAGCTTCGTGCTACTCGCGGGCTGGCCGTTGGCAGTGCAGTTCTTCGGGCCGCAACGAGTCGACGCCCCGGTTCAGGATCCGACGACATTCTCGACCGATCTGCTGAACCTGCTGCTGCCGACGCCCTACCAGCTGATATCGCCTGCGGTGGCGACCCAGGTGACCCGTGAGTTCAGCGGCTTGTATCACGAGGCGACGGCGTATCTCGGCGTGCCGCTGATCATCCTGCTGATCGTCGCGACCGTCCGCCTCTGGGGTGATCCGCGGATCCGCGTCGCCAGCATCACCGGGACATCGATGCTCGTCTTGTCGCTGGGGCCATGGCTGCACATCGGCACAGGGGCGCTTCACGTCCCACTTCCGTGGCTGGCGCTGGGGAAGCTGCCACTGCTCAAGCATGTCCTGCCAGGACGATTTACGGTCTTTGTCTGGCTCGCCGTAGCCGTGCTGGTCGCGATTGTCATCGCCCGGGCGACCCGCCTGGCGCCGCGACCGGGGGCGCGCTGGCTGCTTGCGGTCGGCGCGTCGCTGGCGCTGCTGCTGCCCGCTCCACTCCCCCGAGCATCGTTCGCGACGCCGGCGTTCTTCCGCGACTGGCCGGACCACCACATCGGTTCCGATCAAACAGTGCTTGTCGCACCGTATTTCGTCAACGGCGGCGAGGCCGCTCCGATGGTGTGGGCCGCCGAAGCGAACTACGGCCTGCGGATGCCCGAGGCGTACGCCTACCTGCCGCAGCCCAACGGCGGAACCTATTCCGGACCCACGCAATCGCAACTCACGTTCACGATGTTCGTGATCCAACAGCGCGGCGCCTGGCTGGTGGCGCGCGGTGACGTCCGCAAGCAGATCGTCGACGACCTGAAGGCCGCCGACGTGCGACACGTGATCGTCGGGCCGATGCAACACTGGCAGCAGATGACCGCCTTTTTCACCGACCTGTTCGGACGCCCACCGGAGTTGGTCGACGGAGTCGCACTCTGGCGAGATGTCGCCGGCATCTCCGTCACGCCGGCCCACTAGCCTGGACCGGGTGAACCTCGAGCGCAATCGGGCCTCCATCCAGGAGGCCTGCGACGCGGGCCTGCTGGCCGGGGCGGTGACGGTGGTTTGGCAGCGCGGAGAGATCCTGCAGATCAACGAGATCGGCTACCGCGATGTGGAGGCCCGATTGCCGATGCGGCGCGACACGCTGTTTCGCATCGCCTCGATGAGCAAGCCGGTCACCGTCGCCGCTGCGATGAGCCTTGTCGACGAGGGAAAGCTCGCGCTGGGTGACCCGATCGTGCGCTGGCTGCCGGAATTCGCCGATGTGCGGGTGCTCGACGACCCGATCGGACCGTTGGATCGCACGCATCCGGCCGCACGCGCGATTCTGGTCCAGGATCTGCTTACCCACACCAGCGGATTGGGTTACGGGTTCTCCGTAGGTGGGCCGATCTCGCGGGCCTACATGCGACTGCCGTTCGGAAGTGGCCCCGACGCGTGGCTGGCAGCGCTCGCCGATTTGCCGTTGGTGCATCAACCGGGCGCACGCCTGACCTACGGTCACTCCACCGACGTGGTCGGCGTGCTCGTCTCCCGCATCGAGGGCAAGCCGTTCCATCAGGTGCTCGATGAACGAATTCTGCAGCCATTGGGCATGGTTGACACTGGCTTTCATGTCACCCCCGAAGCTCGCCGTCGCGCGGCGACCATGTACCGCCTCGACGGCAACGATCAGTTGCAGCACGACGTCATGGGCCCGCCGCACATCACGCCACCTGCGTTCAGCAACGCCGGCGGTGGCCTGTGGTCGACAGCCGACGATTATCTGCGGTTCGTCGAGATGCTCTTGTGCGACGGTGCGTTGGACGGCGTACGGGTGCTCTCGTCGGGGTCGGCGAGACTGATGCGTACCGACCGGCTCACCGATGAGCAGAAGCGACACAACTTCCTCGGTGCGCCGTTCTGGATCGGTCGCGGGTTCGGACTCAACCTGTCGGTGGTGACCGACCCCGCGAAGTCAACACCGCTGTTCGGTCCGGGCGGCCTGGGAACGTTCGGTTGGCCGGGCGCCTACGGGACGTGGTGGCAGGCCGATCCGGCCGCGGACCTCATCCTGATCTACCTGATACAGAACATGCCGGCATTGTCAGCCGATGCTGCTGCCGCGGTCGCGGGCAACACGTCGCGAGCGAAACTCCAAGCGGTGCAGCCTAAATTCGTCTACCGCAGCTACCGCGCGCTGGGTCTGTAATGGCCGCATTCTTGCCCGAGCGCATCGAGGGCCCGCGACTGCTGCTGCGCCTGCCGGTGATCGACGACGCCGGACCGCTGTTTCAGCGAGTCGCCCGCGATCCTCACGTCACCAAGTACTTACTCTGGACGCCGCACCCCGACGTGACGACGACGCAACGGGTGATCACCGAACGCATGAATATCGACCCGCACATGCGGACGTGGGTGATGGTGCTGGCGCACAACGACGAGATCGTGGGGATGATCAGTTGCGCACGTCCAGTGCAGTACGTCGCCGAGATCGGTTACTGCGTCGGTCGCCGTTGGTGGGGAAAGGGATTGATGTCCGAAGCCCTCGAAATGCTGATGACCACGCTGAGCGACGACCCCAGCCTGTATCGGGTATGGGCGACATGCCACGTCGACAACGAGCGTTCGGTGCGCCTGCTGGAGCGGGCCGAGTTCGTCCGCGAAGGGCGAATGGCGCGTCACGGGCTCTACCCCAACCTCGGAACCGAACCCCTTGACAGCCTGTTGTTTGCAAAGGCGCTGCGCTAGACGGTGAGTTCTCGGCTGCCGTCGTAGCCGAAGACCACATGGCCGGCGATCACGTCGACATCTCGTTGGTCCCGCTGCATCGGGGGGTCCAGAAATTGCGCACTCACACCGGATGCATCGAGTAGATCGGCGACCACCGATCGAGATTCATGCACGACGTGCGCCGCGGCCGCGCACACCGGCACCAGCATCCAATGCCGCGGACCCACGAGCGTGGTCATCATCCGCGACAGCCACTCTCGTGCAGGCAGACTCGTCAGATCGTCGAAGGACCGGTCTTCGTCGCGGACCACGGCCCAGGGGTCGATCAACGCCGTGCGGTAGGCCGTCATATCACTGAAGTGCCAGTAGAAGCTGCCCTTGGTGACTCCGAGACGACTGCACAGCTGGCCCAGCGCCAGGGATTTCACGCCGTCCTCGAACCGCGTTGATGCCCAGCGTGAAACCGTTGCGAGGAATCCGTCGATTTTTCGCAACGGCTTCACGTTCGATGGAGGCAACTAGCCCAGCATGGTTTCGGAACCGCGCGCCGCGTTGATGCGCTTCAGGGCGTCCTCGGTGAACACCGACAGGCCCAGATCGGGGTTGTATCCGTGGATTTCCTTGATGTCGAGTTGGGCGAGGAAGTACAGGATCTGCTTGGAAACCACCTGTCCCGGCACCAGCACCGGGAAGCCCGGCGGATAGGGCACCACGAATCCGGTTGACACCAGGGACTTTCCGTCCGCGAGCCGGCGGCCCGCCTCCCCTATCATCACATGTTCGCGGTCGGCGTCCTCGTAGCCCGCGTAGAACGCCGACCGCATGTCACCGAACGAGCTGGCCTCGTCGGGCTTGAAGGTGGCGTCGAATTCGCTGAAGTCCGGCAGCGCCGGGAGATCTTGGGTGATCTCCTCTACCCGACGCTGGTGCAGGGCACGGTCGTCGCGGCTGGCCGCGGCTTGGGTGTGATCGAAATCGGTGGCGATGCGACGTAGCACGTCGAGCAGATAGTGCACGCTCGACCAGGTCACGCCGATTGTGAAGATCAGCAGCACGCTGTTGATCGACGTCTTGTTGATCTGGATGCCGAAGCGGTCCATCAGGATGTTCTCGCGGAAGTCGTACCCGTTCATGCCGGTCTTGCCGATGAACAGCGTGACCCGGGTCGGGTCGAGCACGAACTGGTCGGAGCGCCACGCCTCGTTCCAATCCGCCAGCGCGCCCTGGCGCACCTGCCGATACGAGCTGACCGCGGACGGCCGGAATTCGTCTGGCACCAAATCAGATTCGTCGAGGATGCGGAACCACTTGCTGATCAACCGGTCCTTGCGGACGCGATGGCGGAAGACCAGCGCCATGTCGTAGACGTGCCGCACCATCTGGAAGCCTTCGATGTCGACCTGACGGCGGGCCAGATCCAGCGAGGCCAGCAGTTGCTGGTTGGGTGACGTCGAGGTGTGGGTGAGAAACGCCTCACCGAACGCGTCGCGGGACTGCGAATTGAAGTCCTGGTCGCGGATGTGGATCATCGACGCCTGCCGCAGCGCCGACAGCGACTTGTGCGTCGAGTGCGTGGCGTACACCCGCACCCGCGCGGTGCTGGGGTCGGGAAGCAACCGGTGCTCACCCCACTCGCTGCGCGGGACGTCTTTCATCGACTCACGCCACTGCAGGTACTCCTGGGCGTACGCCGGCGACGACAGCATCGACTCGAGTCGTTCGGCCGCCACCATCGCGGTGCGCTGGCGCGCCCACGGCACCGCGGTGGCAAACGCGTACCACGCCTCGTCCCACAGGAAGCAGATGTCCGGCTTGATCGCCAGCACCTCTTCCATCACCCGCCGCGGGTTGTAGACGACGCCGTCGAAGGTGCAGTTGGTGAGCAGCAGCATGCGCACCTTGCCCAGCTGCCCTACCGCCTCGAGGTCGAGCAGCGCCTTCTTGATGGTCTGCAGCGACACGGCACCGTAGATCGCAAACGGTTGCAGCTCATAGGCATCCAAGTACAGCGGGTAGGCCCCGGCCAGCACCAGACCGTAGTGGTGGGACTTGTGGCAGTTGCGGTCGATCAGCACGATGTCGCCGGGGCGGGTCAGGGACTGGACGACGATCTTGTTCGCGGTCGAGGTTCCGTTGGTGACGAAGTAGGTGTGATCGGAGTTCCAGGTGCGCGCGGCCTTATCCATCGCCTTTTTGATGTTGCCGTGCGGGTCCAGCAACGAGTCCAGTCCACCCGAGGTGGTCGACGTCTCGGCCATGAAGATGTTGCGACCGTAAAACTCCCCCATGTCCCGCAGCGTTTTGGAGTTGAAGATGCTGGCGCCGCGCGCGACGGGCAACGCGTGAAACTGCCCGGCCGGACGCGCGGCGTAAGCACGCAATGCATCGAAAAATGGCGTCGTATAACGATTTCTGATGCCGGCAAGCACGGTGCTGTGCAGATCGGTGACGTCGTTGAGCCGATAGAATGTGCGGTCATAGACATCCGGGGCATCCTCGGCCTCGGTCTCGGCGGCGATCGACTCGTCGGTGAGTAGGTACAGGTCGATCGTTGGCCGCAGTTCGCGGATCCACTCGCCGCATTCGACCCAGTCGTAGGTCCGGTCGGTGGCCACCACGTCGTCATTGACCCCGAGCAGGGTGTTCATCAGCGGAGCCCGGTCACCAGATCGCAGCGGGATGTCGTGGCGGATGATGGCCGCCTGAATCTCGCCGTTCAGCGCGACCGCGGTGATGGCGTCCTCGACGCTGCTGACGATCAGCAGCTCGAACTGCACGTCGTCGCCGGGTTCGCGCAGCGCGCGCAGGGACTCGGCCAGGCCCTCGGGCGCGGTGGGCGGGGAGTCGTCGGCCAGTAGCACCGTGTAGAACTGCTGTTCTTTGGCGCGCGCCACCAACTCCTGGTCGGCCAGCGGCGACGAGGTGTCGAACAGCGCCGCGCGATCTCCGTATTCGGAGAGCAGTCGCACGGCCAGCGACACCTGCTCGGCCAAGCTGACCGTGGCGAGGTGGTCCAGGTAGCCGCGATAGCTCGCCAGGTTCTCCGGTCCCGGATAGATCCAGTAGCGCTCGTAGGCGCTGAGCCGGTTCAGCAGACGCCGCACCCGGGCCGCTTCGTGGCCGGTGTCCATTCCGGCCCGGTCGACGACGGCCAATTGGTGGCACGCGTCGTCCAGCAGATTCCAGGTGTCCATGCGCGAGTACGACGGGTTGGCCACCGCCGCCAGCGCGGAAACGTGCAGCCGCCTGCGCTGCTCGCCGTCTCGGTCCATCACGCCAGTGTCTCCCTCCGTTAGCAACGACGCGCGAGTTTTGTCACCTGTACCCGAATTGCCGCCATCGCGATAGAAAAGTTCAGCCGTCCCATTCCTCGTCGTCGCCCTTACGGCCGCGGGTGATCGGAATCCAGCGCCGTACCGGCGCGACCTCGGTGACATCGGACAGCGATCGCACGACGGCTTGGGTGAGTGCCATGATCGCCGCCATCACCGGCAGCAACGGGCGCAACGGAGTCGCGGCTGCGCGAACCGTCTCGATACGGCGGGCCAGGATCAGACGCTCGATCGAGTGATACAGCCACGCGCCGACGCCGAGCGCATAGATCGCCAGCGCCGCCGCGATCGCGGCCTGCCCGTAGGCCGCGCACAGAACAGCACCCAGGACCACGGTCGCTGCCAGGAGGCCGGCGATCAGGACGCGCAGCTCCAACCGGGTCATGATTCGACGGCATCCCTAACAGCCTGCGCGGCAGCGCGGATCTGGGGGGTCACCAGCATCACCTGGCCCAGCACCCCGTTGACAAACCCCGGCGATTCGTCGGTGGAGAGCTCTTTGGCCAGCTCCACCGCCTCGTCGACGGCAACCGGTGCGGGCACATCGTCGGCGTGCAGCAGCTCGAACACCGCGACCCGCAGAATGGCCCGGTCGACGGCCGGTAGCCGTTCCAGCGTCCAGCCCTGCAAGTGTGAGGAAATCAGATCGTCGACATGTGCGGCGTGCTCGGTGACGCCGTGCGCCACCGCCACCGTGTACGGATGTGGCGGCGCCACGTCAGCATTGGCCTCCGCCAGCGCGGTGCGCGCGTCGGCCGCCTCGGCCGCAGTCAGTCCGCGGGCCTCGGCTTCGAACAACAAGTCGACGGCGCGCTTACGTGCCTGGTGCCGTCCTTTAACAGGACGAGCGGGCCGGCTCACGCGTTGACACGTCCCAGGTAGCTACCGTCGCGCGAGTCGACTTTCAGCTTGTCGCCGGTATTGATGAACAGCGGCACCTGCAGCTCGGCACCGGTCTCCACGGTGGCCGGCTTGGTGCCGGCGCTGGAGCGGTCGCCCTGCAGCCCCGGCTCGGTGTGGGTGACGACCAGTTCGACGGTCACCGGCAGCTCGAGGTACAAGGGTGCGCCGTTATGGAAGGCCACCTGCACCGGCAGACCTTCGAGCAGGAACCGGGCGTTGTCGCCGACCAGCGACTCCGGCAGCGCGTGTTGCTCGTAGTCCTGGCTGTCCATGAACACGAAGTCGGTGCCGTCGCGATAGAGGAAGGTGGTGTCGCGGCGGTCCACCGTCGCGGTTTCCACCTTCACCCCGGCGTTGTAGGTCTTGTCGACGACCTTGCCCGAAAGCACGTTCTTGAGCTTGGTGCGCACGAAGGCCGGGCCTTTACCGGGTTTGACATGCTGGAACTCGTTGATCTGCCACAGCTGGCCGTCGATCACCAGCACGAGTCCATTCTTGAAGTCGGCAGTGCTTGCCACAGTCGGTGAATCTCCTAGAAACGGTTGACGGTCTGCTGAACGAGTGCAGATACCCGAGTGAGCTTACCGGCGACTGAATCCGCGCAAGCCCGACACCGTCGCGGTGGCCTTTCGCCGGGCGAAAGTGCGGGCGCCTGTGGCATGGTGCTCGACCTGCCCAGGCGGTTCGCCAGTGCCACGTCGATAAGGACGCCGACGATCGCCGGCACCGGCGTAAATGCATGGAATTCCTGCTGCCCCACCTAGCTCATATGCCTTGCTCGACGATCACATTCGAATCCCATGGACGGCTCGCGCGATTCTCGGGCGGGCGGCCAACTCGCTGTTCAGCGCGAGCACACCCTGGGTTTCGTCAGCCGTGCACGCACGGGACTAACGAAGGTGTTTTCAGGTCAGAATCGCCAGTTCCTTGGGGAACCGGGTGAGCAATTCCGGTGCCTGCCCGGGGCTTGCGACCACCAGCGTGTCCTCGATGCGGACACCGCCACGGTCGGGCACATAAACGCCGGGCTCCACGGTGACGACGGAGCCCGGCCGTAGTGTGCCGATGGCGGTGGCGCTGATTCCCGGTGCTTCATGGATCTGCAGTCCTACCCCGTGGCCGAGGCCATGACCGAAGTGCGCGCCGTGTCCGGCGTCGACGATCACCCCGCGGGCGGCCGCATCGATGTCGGCCAGGCCGGCGCCCGCGGCGAGAGCTTCTCGCCCCGCTCGTTGCGCGACGCTGACCAGCTCATAGATCTCCAGCTGCCAGGCTTCAGCTCTACCGGCCCGGCCAAGGACGAAGGTGCGGG
>NZ_JBYCLD010000229.1:0-2404 GCF_057473725.1 Mycobacterium sp. TH-M11
TCGGCTTGGACGTGCTCGACACATTCTCGGTCGGTCAGCACTCGTTCGTCGTCGGCGCGATGAGCGTCGCGCCCGGCAGCGAACTCGACGGTCTGCATCTGTACCAACTGTCGGCCCGCGTCACCGTCATCGCCATCAGACGTCCCGACGAAGCCGTCGAGCTCCATCCGCGCCGTAATGCACAACTGCGCGCAGCCGACACCGCCTACGTTGTCGGACCGTATCGCGAATTACTGGAAACCCTGGGCAAGGGGCAGGCGCCGATCCCTTCGGATCCGGCGCCGTCGCCCGGCGGATAGCCTCGCTGGGTTAGTAGCTGTGTTGCGCGGGCGTGAGCGTTCCGCGCCGCTGGGGCCCGCGAATCGACAACGCAGCCGGCACCATCTCACAGGTCACCACACCGTGCTCGGCGGTGAGTTCGTCGACTATTTCGAAACTGCGGGCGATTGCCGCCGGAGTGTCGACGATGACGGTGACCACGGGTACTTTCCGGACGATCTGAAACAATTTGTCGCCGTGCGGTTTTCGCTCACTGCGGAATCCCCACACGCCGCGTATCGCGGTAGCCCCTTGCACGGTGCCTGACGTCAGCAGCCGACGGACGATCTGGCGGTGGATCGGTGCGCCGTCGTAGGTGTCACCCTCGGTGGTGTGCACCATGAGCTTCTGCCATATCGGGCGCCCGTGCGTGTCCGTCGACGGCAGATCGCGCGGGGGCTCGAGCAGTACTCCTTTGCGCTTGCAGAGTTCGACACGTTCGATGGTCAGCAAGAGTCGAGGTGCCAGTGTGGAGAGTTCCTCGACCGCCGCCGCCACTTGTTGTGGGTTGCCCACGGCGACGATCATCATCGGCACGTTGACGTTGCGGCTCAGGAATCGGGCCCGGTAGCGCACGCCATGCGCCGTGCCATCTACCCCCAAAAGTGCTGAGGCAACTGCAAATCCCCGACGGTACAGCACATCGCAGATGACGCGGAATGCGGGCGCGCGACCGATCCGAACGGTGCGGCCGACATAGACGCTGAGTTTGATCGTATCGCGCTCGCCGGCGCTGACAAGGTCGGGAATGACACCGTCGCGCACCAGTCGCGCACGCTCCACAGTGATCAGACCGCGCCCGGTCATGGCCTTCAGGTCGTCGACCAGGGGTGCAATGGTGGGTTCGACGTCGACCGCGTAGATCACCGCGGACGGGTCCTCCGACAGCGTCAGCGACTCGTCGCTACGCAGCACACCCACGGGTCCGAAGCTGGAGATACCGCGAAGCATCACACTGGTGGCGACTTTATGCTGCTCGAACAGGTCGAGCAGTTGATCGGCCAGAAACGTGGGCCGAGTGCCTCCCGGGCTGTCGGAGACAGTGCGCTGGCGCTCGGGAAAATAGGCGCTGAGCTTCCACGCTTGCTCTATCACAGTCTTTCTCCGATCGGATGGCCAAGAGTCGCAGCGACAATCCATTGCCCGAGTAAGGCGCCCATCAAGCCCAGCAACATACTGACGGCAATGTTGGCAAAGGCGCCACGCAGTTGGTGCTCTTCTTCGAGTCGTTCAGTCTCCAACATCCAGGTCGAGAACGTGCTGTAGCCGCCGATGGCGGCCAGAGCATGGTCGCTCAGCCCGAACGAGAAGCCGGTAACGAGGCCCATCAACATCGAGGCACTGACGTTGACTGCGAGGGTTCCGAAAGGGAATGACCGTTTGACCTTGCGGCCCACTGCCCCGTCCACCAAAAACCGTAGTACTCCACCAAGACCGCCGGCGGTCAGCACGCTTATTGTGATGGCCATCATCAGACCCGCGCCCTGCGGACTAGGGCCGTGGCGACGTAGACCGCGATCAAACCCAGTGTGATGCTGGCGACCGTGTAGCTCACTGCCAGGACGTAGGCGCGATGTTTGATCATCGCCAGGATCTCCACCTGCATGGTGGAGAACGTCGTAAGGCCACCGCAGACCCCTGTGCCCAAAAAGGGCCGCCGATAGCTCGATACCGGCAGCCGCTCCAAGAGCCTGGTCGTGAAGTAGCCGATCAAAAAAGCGCCGATGATGTTGGCGCTGAACGTCGACCATGGCCAGTGCGTCGCGACGGGCGCTGGCATGATGGCTGTCAACGCCCCTCTGGCCAGGGTGCCCACCATGCCGCCGGCGAAGACGGCGGCCAACGCCCGTGCGTCATAGTTCCCCATCGCCGGATGTCCTTTCCGGGCTGTGGCCCATCAGCGTCTCGACGTCAGATGTGAACCCGCAGCACCGTTGTCCGCCAGTGTGATCGGTGGTTGTGTGCAGACCCCGCAGCAGGGCCCTCACCAGAGCCCTCACCAGCTGAACCGGCGTTTCTGCTCGGTCACCTCATCGGCTGTCATCACGCCGGAGTCGACCAACTTGGTCAACAGCGACTGCGCGAG
>NZ_JBYCLD010000230.1:0-3750 GCF_057473725.1 Mycobacterium sp. TH-M11
TTCAGCGAAAGGTGTTCCTTCGGGGGCCATGTAGCCGCCGCCGGGGTAGCCGAACCGGCCAAGTTCGGTGCCGGCCGGAAGGTGCGCGTCAGGGACGACGGTGCCGGGTATTGCGTAGGGCTTACTGGCCAAGCTGTCATCAGGGTAAATGAGGCTGCCGTCGGCTTCGGTGAATTGCGGGCCCGGCTCGATCGGATGGTATCCGTCGAAAAGTGGCGAGTCGTGCGGCAGGGGTTCTGGCGGCGGTGGGGCGTGTGGACCCTCTCCTGCGATCGGCGGTTCATGCGGACCGGCTCCCGCGACCGGCGGATCGTGTGTAGCCGGCGGCGCGGGGTGGTCGCCGGCGGGTAGGGGGCCAGGATGCTCGGCGGCGGCGGGCGGCGTGTGGGGTAGGGGATGGTGGGCGGCTAGGTCGTTGGTGGCGGCTTCGGCGCGGTGTTCGGCCTGGACGAGGGCGCGGGGCAGCGCGTTGTCGGCGGTGACGCCGGCGGCGGCGCCGGCACCGGTTTCGGCGGCTTCGCGGGTGAACAGTGCTCGCATGCCCTGCCAGGTGGCTTCGGCGCCGGCTTTGCCGGCCATGGCGGTGGGGCCGGCACCCACGGCGCCGAAGATGGCGTTTTGTAGGAGTTCGTCGTTGGGGATGGCGCGGCCCTCATCGAGGATCCGGGTGCCGACCAGTTTGCCGTCTTTGTAGGTGTAGTAGGCGTGGGTGCCTTGGTCGAAGATTTCGCCGGTGCCGTTCTTGAGCGAACCGGCGACTTGCATCGTCTGCCCGTTGAGGTTGTAGCTGAACAGCAGCTTGCCGTCGGGGCCGATGGTCACCGATTTGGGGTCGATACCGGAGTAGTCGGGGATTTTGCCGAGGTTGTCCAGGGCGTCGGCGAGGTTGTGTTTCAGTTGGGGCAGCTTGGCCAGCGCGGCCTGCGCCTCGGGACTGCCCGCGCCGTCTGTGTAGGCCGCGACCGACGCCTCATCGAGGGCCTTTTGCGCGGCTTTGACCCGGCCCATCGCGTCCACGACGGCCTGGTTGTTGGCCTGGCCGAGGTCGTCGAGCGTCGATTTGGCATTGGGCGCATTCGGATCCGAGGGCGGATCGCCCGCTTGCCCGTTCGGCGATGGGGTTCCGGTGGCGGCGCGCAGCACCGCGGCCAGATCGGTGTTGGTTTTCTCGGCGTTGCCCAGCAACGCGGTGATCTTGTGTTGGAGGTCTTCGACTTTGGTCTTGACCGTCTGCACGTCCTCATCGGCCCACCCGCTGGTGTCCGGCGGGGTCACGGTGTTGGTGTGGGTGTCGATGTGGACCGCCGGTGTGGCGTTCGCCTCGGTGAAGATGTCGGCGAGTTGTTTTTTGACCGCTGTGGCTTCCTGGGCGGCGTGGCCGGCACCCAACGCGACTTTGAATGCGTCTTGTGCCGAGAGCTCCATTTTGCCGCTGGTCTTGGCCAGCGCGTCCTGGGCGGTCGTGCTGGCTTCACCGTGCCAGGTGGCGAACGCCGGAAGGTTAGGGATGTTTTGCGCGGCTTCGCGGCTGTGCCGGGCTCGTGCCGCAGCGGCCTCGCCGACCTCGGTGATCGCTTCGGGATCCCACTCCTGCAGCTCGGCGATGCTCAACCCCACCCGTCACATCCCTATGCCCATACGCTCGGCCAGGTCTGAGACGGCGGCGTCAATCATGGTGCCCGCGTCGGTGTCGGAGGTTTCGTAGTTGCTGGCGGCCTTCCGCAAATTGTCGGCGTGTTCATAAAGTTCGCGGTGGTGGCTGGCAGTTTCGTGGGTCCAGTGCACCACCAACTCCGCTAACGCCGCTGCAGCCGGCCCGATGAATCCCCCTTGGGCGGCGGCGATGCGCTCATGGGCTGCCACATGGGCTGCCGAGAAATTACTGGCATGCGCGTCAACATGCTCACCGGCCAAACGCACATCCGCCGGGTCGACCTCCACATTGTCGCCCACCACGATCTCCCCGATGTCTTGCCTCGAGATTGAAACGGTTCGCAGAAGTTTACCGCTGCCCGGACACGACTCGACGCGGCAAAAGTAGCTATTGAACTTCCAAAGCCTCACGGAATAGTGTTGGTCGCGCAAGGTGCCCCGTGCGCGGTGATGCACCGACTGACGAATCCGGAGTTCGCTGATTTCCGAAAGAATTACGGCCGCAATCGCTGCATCGCCGCTTTGAAGTCCCGGTTCGGGCGGGCGCCGGGCAGCACCTCCGCGACGTCGCGCAACGCAGTGCCGACATCGACGCCCCGCTTCCGGGCGCCGTAGAGCGCGGAGATGGTCGGCGTGCGACTGTAGGCCTGCACGCCAGGGTCCCGGAAAAGTCGGTGTGTGAGGCTGTGACCTGCACCGTTATTGACGTGTGACCGGCGTGGCGGCTGTGGCGGGTGTGACCTACGGGTTTGGATGGGGTTACCACACCAACCAGCCCAATCCCGAGGTCACACCCGTATGCCATCTTCCCCGACGCCTTCTCTCGCTGCGCACCCGACGCGCCGTCAGCACCTGCTCGACGCCCTGGCCGCGGTACCCGATCCCCGGGACCGGCGCGGGGTGCGTTACCCCCTGGCCGGGATGTTGGCCCTGGCGGTCACAGCTACCGTGGCCGGGTGCAGGTCCTTCGCCGCGATCGGGCAGTGGGCGACCGACGCCGGCCCCGATGAAATCGCCTCATTCGGCCTCGGCGAGGCCGCCGTTCCCGATGAGTCCACCCTGCGCAAATTGTTCGCCCGCCTCGATGCCGAGGCGCTCGACCAGGCCCTCGGAGCGTGGATGTGGACGCGCACCTTCACCGCCGGTGGGCGCAGGGTGATCGCACTCGACGGCAAGACCGTCCGGGGTGCGCGCAGCCGTACCGGCGGCAGAGCCCCGCACCTGGTCGCTGCGTTTGATCACGCCGCTGGTGTGGTCCTCGGACAGGTCGCAGTCGATGCGAAAAGCAACGAAATCCCCGCCGCCCGAACCCTATTGGAACGTCTCAATCTCGCTGGTGCGGTGGTGACTGTCGATGCGATGCACACTCAGACCGACACCGCGGCCGCCATCACCGACGCCGGTGGCGACTACGTGTTCACGGTGAAGGCCAACATGCCTACCTTGCACTCCAAGCTCAAGGCGCTGCCCTGGAAGGACATCCCGACGGCCACCGAGACGATCACGGGTCGAGGGCGGCGGATCACCCGAACCATCAAAGTGGCTGCGGTTCCGGCCTGGATCGACTTCCCCGGCGCCTCCCAGGTCGCCCAACTGCGCCGCACGGTGACCGCGGGCGGGACCAAGACCGTGGAGGTCGTCTACCTGATCACTTCAGCAAACTGCCAATCCGCTCCACCTCGACGGCTGGCCGACTGGGTTCAGGGTCACTGGGGCATCGAGAACCGACTGCACTGGGTCCGCGATGTCACCTTCGATGAAGACCGTTCCCAGGTCCGCACCGGCCAAGCCCCACGAGTCATGGCGACCTGCCGCAACCTCGCCATTGGCCTGTTGCGGATCACCGGCTGGGCCAACATAGCCGCCGGCCTACGCCACCACGCCAGACACCCGGATCACGCCCTCAAACTGGTCCTGACCTCATGAAACCCGACTTTTCCGGGGCCCTGGCCTGCACGCAGTGCAGGAACACCGTCCGGCCTTCGGCGCGCAACTGCTCGACCGCATGCACGGTGTCGAGCAGCACGAAGTCCAGGTTCTCGTTTTCGCCGACGAAATCGATGAGCCGAACATCGAGGTGGGTCACGCCCTCGGGCA
>NZ_JBYCLD010000231.1:0-3728 GCF_057473725.1 Mycobacterium sp. TH-M11
CGACCCACATATGATCGGCTCTTGCGCGTCACGCCGTGTCGCGTGCCCGCAATCTTCGCCCCAGAAGGAGTGTGTCGTCGCGTGGGTGCCCCGCCCCCGTCAACGGAAGCCCTGTCGCCGGAGGCGCTGACCGCCGCGGTCGACGCAGCCCGGCGCGCTTTCGCCGCCGCAGCCGACCTCGATGCGCTGGCGCACGCCAAGACCGAGCACCTCGGCGACCGTTCACCCGTGGCGGTCGCACGCCAGGCGCTGGCCACCGTGCCCAAAGCCGACCGCGCCGACGCCGGCCGGCTGGTCAACACCGCACGCGGCACAGTCCAGCAGAGCTACGACGACAGGCTGGCCGAATTGCGTGCCGAGCGCGACGCTGCGGTGTTGACCGCCGAGCGCATCGACGTGACGCTGCCCTCCACGCGGCAGCCGATCGGGGCGCGGCATCCGATCACGATCCTGGCCGAGCACATCGCCGACACGTTCATCGCGATGGGCTGGGAACTGGCCGAGGGGCCTGAAGTGGAGACCGAGCAATTCAACTTCGACGCGCTCAATTTTCCTGCCGACCATCCCGCCCGCAGCGAGCAGGACACGTTCTACCTCGCGCCGGACGGCTCGCGGCAGCTGCTGCGCACCCACACCTCGCCGGTGCAGGTGCGCGCGCTGCTGCACCGCACCCTGCCGGTGTACGTGATCTCGATCGGCCGCACTTTCCGCACCGACGAACTCGACGCCACCCACACCCCGGTCTTCCATCAGGTGGAGGGGTTGGCGGTCGATCGCGGCCTGTCGATGGCACATCTGCGGGGAACGCTCGACGCTTTCGCCCGTGCCGAGTTCGGGCCACAGGCGCGCACCAGGATTCGGCCGCACTTCTTCCCGTTCACCGAGCCGTCGGCCGAAGTCGACGTCTGGTTCGAGAACAAGAAGGGCGGGGCGGGCTGGGTCGAGTGGGGCGGCTGCGGAATGGTCAACCCGAACGTGTTGCGGGCAGCGGGCATCGACCCCGACGAGTACTCCGGTTTCGCCTTCGGCATGGGCCTGGAACGCACCTTGCAGTTCCGCAACGGAATCCCCGACATGCGCGACATGGTCGAGGGTGACGTCCGCTTCTCGCTGCCGTTCGGGGTGGGTGCCTGATGCGAATT
The DNA here is from genome assembly GCF_057473725.1 of Mycobacterium sp. TH-M11. Classification (NCBI taxonomy): domain Bacteria; kingdom Bacillati; phylum Actinomycetota; class Actinomycetes; order Mycobacteriales; family Mycobacteriaceae; genus Mycobacterium; species Mycobacterium sp. TH-M11. Next base: position 1,143 of record NZ_JBYCLD010000231.1, read on the forward strand.
CCCTACAGCTGGTTGCAGTCTGTCATCGGCGTCGGCGCTCCCGGCTGGGAAGTCACCGCCGAGGATCTCGAGCAGACGCTGGTGCGCATCGGCCACGAGGTGGAGGATGTCATCACTCTCGGGCCGGTCGAGGGTCCGCTGACAGTCGGACGGGTCGCGGCGATCGAGGAACTCACCGAGTTCAAGAAGCCGATCCGGGTCTGCAAGGTCGACGTCGGCGAATCGCGGCCACGCGAGATTGTCTGTGGCGCAACTAACTTCGGAGTAGGCGATCTGGTGGTGGTGGCCCTGCCCGGCGCCACGCTGCCTGGCGGCTTCCACATCGCCGCCCGTAAGACCTACGGCCGCACCTCCGACGGGATGATCTGTTCGGCCGCCGAACTCGGTTTGGGCGCAGACCATTCCGGCATCTTGGTGCTGCCGCCGGGAACCGCCGAGCCAGGTGCCGACGGCGCCGGGGTACTAGGGCTCGACGACGTGGTCTTCGATCTCGCCATCACCCCGGACCGGGGCTACTGCATGTCGGTGCGGGGCCTGGCCCGCGAGATCGCCTGTGCCTACGACCTCGACTTCGTCGACCCCGCCGATGTTCCCGCGCTGCCGAGCGAGGCCGAGGCCTGGCCGCTGACGGTGCATCCCGAGACCGGTGTGCGCCGCTTCGCGCTGCGACCGGTCAACGGAATCGACCCAAAGGCAGTGTCGCCGTGGTGGTTACAGCGCCGGCTGCTACTCAGCGGAATCCGGGCGATCTCGCCCGCCGTAGACGCGACGAACTACGTGATGCTCGAACTCGGCCATCCGATGCACGCGCACGACCTCAACCGGATCACCGGCGGGTTGGCTGTCCGATTCGCCGGGCCTGGCGAGAAGGTCCGCACACTCGACGACGTCGAGCGCGTCCTCGGCCCGGCCGATGTGCTGATCGTCGACGACGTCGCCACCGCGGCGATCGGTGGCGTGATGGGCTCGGGGAGCACGGAGATGCGCGACGACTCCACCGACGTGCTGCTGGAGTCCGCGGTCTGGGAACCGGCCGCGGTATCGCGTACGGCGCGCCGGCTGCACTTGCCCAGCGAAGCCGCACGCCGCTACGAGCGCGAGGTCGACCCGGCGATTTCGGTTGCCGCACTGGACCGTTGCGCGACGCTGCTCGCCGAGATCGCGGGCGGCGCGGTCTCGCCGACGCTGACCGACTGGCGGGGCGACCCACCCCGGCAGGATTGGGCTGGCTCGCCGATTCGACTTGCGGCCGACTTGCCCGACCGGATGGCCGGGGTGCGGTACCGCACGGGCACCACGGCGCGGCGGCTGACCCAGGTCGGCGCCCAGGTCTCCGAGGCCGACGGCACACTGGTCGTCACACCGCCGAGTTGGCGTCCGGATCTGCTGCAACCGGCCGATCTGGTCGAAGAAGTGCTGCGGCTGGAGGGTCTGGACGTCATCCCGTCGGTGCTGCCGCCGGCTCCTGCCGGCCGCGGGTTGTCCGCCGTTCAGCGTCGCCGCCGCGCGATCGGCAAGTCGCTGGGGCTGTCCGGTTACGTCGAGATCCTTCCCACGCCGTTCCTGCCCGCCGGCGTGTTCGATACGTGGGGCCTGCCCGTCGACGACGCTCGGCGACTCACCACCGAGGTGCTCAACCCGCTGGAGGCCGACCGCCCACACCTGGCCACCACGTTGCTGCCGGGGCTACTCGAGGCGTTGTCGCGCAACGTCTCTCGCGGTATCAGCGATGTTGCGCTGTTCGCCGTCGCGCAGGTGGTCCAGCCGACCGAGCAGACCAGGGGTCTGGCGGCGATTCCGGTACACCGTCGCCCCAGCGACGACGAGATCGCCGCGCTCGACGCATCGCTGCCACGGCAGCCGCAGCACGTCGCGGTGGCGCTGACCGGGCTCAGGGAGCCGCGCGGCCCGTGGGGTGACGGCCGCCGGGCCGACGCCGCGGATGCGTTCGAGGCGGTTCGGATCATCGCCCGCGCCAGCGGAATTGACGTGTCGCTGCGGGCTGCGCAGTACCTGCCGTGGCATCCTGGCCGCTGCGCCGAGGTGCTCGTCGGTGACACCGTGGTCGGGCATGCCGGTCAGCTGCACCCGGCGGTGATCGAGCGATCCGGGCTGCCGACAGGCACATGCGCGGTCGAGTTGAACCTCGACGCGATCCCGATCGTCGATGCGCTGCCCGCACCACGGGTTTCGCCATTCCCGGCGGTGTTCCAAGACGTCAATCTCGTGGTGGATGCCGACGTCTCGGCACAGGCCGTGGCCGACGCCGTCCGCGACGGCGCGGGGGAGTTGCTGGAAGAGGCCCGGTTGTTCGACGTCTACACCGGCCCGCAGGTCGGCGAGAACCGCAAATCGCTGACCTTTGCGTTGCGGTTTAGGGCCGCGGACCGCACCCTGACCGAAGACGAGGCCAGCGCTGCCCGGGATGCCGCGGTGAGTCTCGCCGCCGAACGGGTCGGCGCGGTGTTGCGCGGCTGAAAACCGGGTAGAGAATGAGTTTGCATAGGCGTGCATAGTCATGCAACGATGGGTGTTATGACCGAGGCACTACGGGTGGCCGTCGCTGGGGCCAGCGGCTATGCCGGC
>NZ_JBYCLD010000232.1:0-2106 GCF_057473725.1 Mycobacterium sp. TH-M11
AATCCCCGCGGCGTGGTGTCCGGGGTCCAGACGTCGTAGACGATGCGCACGCCGTCGACACCGTCGAAGAAGTGTTCGGCACGTGTGATTGTCATCAAGGGCAGCGTAGACCGAGCATCGGACGTAGCGAACTGCCGCTACCAGCGCCGTCCGGCTGACCGCGAACGCCAGCAGAATTGCCCGTCTGGGGGGTGCACGCAGCCCCCGGCAACTAAGGTGAGCGCGAACCAACAGGAGGCGATGTGTCTGAACCGCAAGCCCGTCACGCATCACCTGATCTCGCCTACGACGATGACGATCACCTGACGCGCTCGAGATCTACTCGGACCGTGCGTTTTTGGGCTTTCCCGATACTCGGCACCCTGGTGTTGCTGTCGGCGCTGTGCGCCTTCTATCTCGGCGGGATCCTTCAGCCGATGACCAACTTGCGCCACTTTCCGGTCGCGATCATCAACGAGGACGCCGGGCCGACCGGCGCGCAGGTCGTCAAGGGCATACTGGCCAGTTTCGACCGCGACGCCTACGACGTCCGGGTGCTCGACCCTGATCAAGCCAAGAAGCAGCTGGACACCGTACAGATCTACGGTGTCGCGGTCATACCGCCCAACTTCTCGTCCAAGCTTCAGGCCTACGCGAAAAGCGCGCTCACACCGGGGCGGGTAGAGCGGGCCGTCATCGTCGTCTCGACGAATCCGCGAGCGGGGACCCTCGGCGCAAGTATCGCGGGCCAAACCCTGCAGCGTGAGCTCGCCCTGATCGATCAAAGGGTTGGACAACGCCTTTCGCAAGAGGTCGCCCAACAGACCGGCAAAAGGCCTGAGCCCGGTGCCGTGGCACTGATGTTGGCCAATCCCGTCGAAATCAAGTCGACGGTGCACAACGCGCTGCCGAACGGCACCGGAAACGGGTTGTCGGCCTTCTACTATTCACTGCTGCTGCTGCTGGCCGGTTTCATCGGGAGCATCGTCATCAGCAGGCTGGTGAATTCGATGCTTGGCGTCGCGCCCACCGACTTCCGCCCGAGCTATCCGCTGACCGGCGATGTTTCGCTCTTCCGCAGCCTGTTGATCAAGTGGGCGATGCTCGCTGTGGTCGCACTACTGGCCTCGGCCGCCTACCTGGCGATTGGCCTCAATTTGGGTATGCCGATCCAAAACAGCACGCAACTATGGCTATTCGGCGCGTTCGCGATCCTGGCGGTCGGAGTGACCTCGACAGCGCTGATTGCGGCCATGGGCGCGATCGGGGCCGGGATCGGATTGTTCGTGTTCGTCATCCTCGGCATCCCGGCGGCGGGCGCCGCCGTGCCGTTGGAAGCCACCCCGGCCTGGTTCGAATGGCTGGCGAAATTCGAGCCGCTGCATCAAGTATTCGTCGGCGCAAGGTCGATACTGTATCTCCGAGGCCGAGCTGACGCCGGGCTGTCGCGCGCGCTGGAGTGGTCGGCAGGCTGGCTGCTGGTTGGTGTGCTGATCGGTGTCGTCGCCACCCAACTTTACGACCGGCGCGGGCGAAGCGCAGCCCCCCCGTGGAGGTTGCCCACCCGGAGCGGTAACGGTCGGTAGCCGAACGTCATTGGACTGCCGCTGATCTGTCACTTCGCTGTTACGCCTGTTGCTGTGTAATACCTCAGTAACGACGTTCCCGCCGAAGGGGCAACCGTGCCGAATCTCGCTGTCGCCTTCCGGCGGCTGGCAGCCTGCTGCGCCAGCGGCGCGCTGTGCCTGACGCTGGCGACCAGCACCGGCCAGCCGGTCGCCCGCGCCGAAGCGCGGGAACTGCTGGCCAGTGCGATCGCCAATACCCGGGGTTCCTACCTGGTCTACAACTTTGGGGGCGGTCATCCTGCGCCGATGCTCAACGCCGCCGGCAACTGGTATGACGGCGGCGGCGGCGGCCACCTGATGATCATCAAGTCCGCATCGCAACGGCTCGAGCCGCATCTGCTGGTGGACAGCCATCAGGGCTACCAGTCGCGCTGTGAGCGCAACCCGCATGCGCGCACCGGTGACGGCCTGATGCAGGCCTCGGAAACCTATACGGCAGGCCAGGCCTGGCAGGCGCTGGGTAAGCCGACGATCGCGATCAATGCGAATTTTTTCGATA
>NZ_JBYCLD010000233.1:0-1600 GCF_057473725.1 Mycobacterium sp. TH-M11
CGACCGGATGGCCGGCGCCGGGCTGGCCGCCTCGCCCAGTGCCAACGTCTTGATCGAGGAATCGATCTACGGCTGGAAGGAATTCGAGCTCGAACTGATGCGCGACGCCCATGACAACGTCGTGGTGGTGTGCTCGATCGAGAACGTCGACCCGATGGGTGTGCACACCGGCGACTCGGTGACGGTGGCACCGGCGATGACGCTCACCGACCGCGAGTACCAGCGGATGCGCGACCTGGGCATCGACATCCTGCGCGAGGTCGGAGTCGACACCGGCGGCTGCAACATCCAGTTCGCCGTCGATCCGCACGACGGGCGGCTGGTCGTCATCGAGATGAACCCCCGGGTGTCGCGGTCGAGTGCGTTGGCCTCCAAGGCCACCGGCTTCCCGATCGCCAAGATCGCCGCCAAGCTGGCCATCGGCTACACCCTCGACGAAATCCTCAACGACATCACCAAGGAAACCCCGGCCTGCTTCGAACCCACGCTGGACTACGTCGTGGTCAAGGCGCCGCGATTCGCGTTCGAGAAATTCCCCGGCGCCGACCCGACGCTGACCACCACGATGAAGTCGGTCGGCGAGGCGATGTCGTTGGGGCGCAACTTCATCGAGGCGCTCGGCAAGGTGATGCGGTCGCTGGAGACCGACCGCGCCGGCTTCTGGACCAAGCCCGATACCGAAGGAACGGCCCAGGACGCGCTCGAGCGGTTGCGGACCCCCACCGACGGCCGGCTCTACGACGTCGAGTTGGCCCTGCGGCTGGGCGCATCGGTGGACCGGGTGGCCGAGGCGTCCGGCATCGACCCGTGGTTCGTCGCGCAGATCGCCGAGCTGTTGACGCTACGCGACGAAGTGAGCGAGGCCGCTGTCCTCGATGGCGACCTGCTGCGCCGGTGCAAGCACAACGGCTTGTCGGACCGCCAGATCGCCGCGCTGCGACCGGAACTGGCCGGCGAGGGCGGCGTGCGCTCGCTGCGGCGACGGCTCGGCATCCATCCGGTGTACAAGACCGTGGACACCTGCGCCGCGGAGTTCGAGGCCAAGACGCCGTATCACTACAGCAGCTACGAGCTGGACCCCTCCGCCGAAAGCGAAGTGGCGCCGCAGACCGAGAAACCCAAGGTGCTGATCCTGGGCTCGGGGCCGAACCGGATCGGTCAGGGCATCGAATTCGACTACAGCTGTGTGCACGCCGCAACCACGTTGTCCCAAGCCGGCTTCGAGACGGTGATGGTCAACTGCAACCCCGAGACGGTCTCCACCGACTACGACACCGCCGACCGGCTTTACTTCGAGCCGCTGACGTTCGAGGACGTCCTGGAGGTGTTCCACGCCGAGCAGCTTTCCGGTGCCGGCGGCCCGGGCGTCGTGGGAGTGATCGTGCAACTCGGCGGCCAGACCCCGCTCGGGCTGGCGCAGCGGCTTGCCGACGAAGGTGTCCCGATCGTCGGCACCCCGCCCGCGGCCATCGACTTGGCCGAGGACCGCGGCGCCTTCGGCGAACTGCTGGCCGCGGCGGGACTGCCCGCACCGCGCTACGGCATGGCCACCACGTTCGCGCAGGCCCGGCGGATCGCCGCCGACATCGGCTATCCGGTG
>NZ_JBYCLD010000234.1:0-2846 GCF_057473725.1 Mycobacterium sp. TH-M11
CGGTGACGACAGACCCGGCGGTGCTGGCCGAGAAGATCGAGGCGATCAACGAGGCGCGCTCGGGCGAATCGGCCGGCCCGAACTACAACGTGGCGCCAACGACCACCATCACCACTGTGGTCCGCCGTCACGACGAACCCGACGACGAGCCCACCAGGCGGGTCCGCTCGATGCGCTGGGGGTTGATCCCGCCGTGGGCGAAGGCAGGATCCGACGGTGCGCCGGACTCCAAGGGCCCGCTGCTGATCAATGCGCGGGCCGAGAAGGCCACCACCTCGCCGGCGTTTCGGGCCAGCGCCAAATCCAAGCGTTGCCTGGTGCCGATGGACGGCTACTACGAGTGGCGCGCCAGCGCCGATACCGGCATCGGCAAGAACGCCCGCAAGACGCCGTACTACGTGCATCGCGCCGACGGGAAGATGCTGTTCGCGGCGGGGCTGTGGTCGGTGTGGACGCCGACGCACACCGCGAACCCATTGTTGAGTTGCACGATCATCACGACCGACGCGGTCGGCGAGCTCGGTGCGATCCACGACCGGATGCCGCTGATCGTGCCCGAGCGGGATTGGGACCGGTGGCTGGATCCCGATGCCCCGGCCGACCTCGATTTCCTGGCCGCGCCGCCGAGCATCGACGGCATCGAGATGCGCCCGGTCTCCACACTGGTCAACAGCATCCGCAACAATGGGCCCGAGCTGCTGGCGCCGGCCGAACCCCAGCCCGAACAGGCCACGCTGCTCTAGTTCACGCTGCTCCGGGTTCATCATCGGGGGCCAGAAGCTTCTCGGGATGGTGGAACGTGTTGACCCGAGGTTGGCCGTAGTCCAGATGCGGCGGCGGTATCCACTCGGTGTCGCCTCGGGCGTTCTTGCGGGTAGTCCACCCTTTTTCGACGAGCCTGTTGTCGGGTCCGCAGGCCAGCGCCATCTGGTCGACGTCGGTGCGGTGCGTCGACTCCCACCCTTCGACGTGGTGTGCCTGAGTCCAGTACCCGGGAGCGGTACAGCCAGGCCTGGTGCAGCCGCGATCTTTGGCGTGCAACATAATTCGCTGAGCTGCGGAGGCCAACCGTTTGCCGTGATACAGCGCCAGAGGTTTGGCTCCATCAAAAATCGCCAGGTAGTGGTGAGCGTGGGCGGCCATCCGGACGAGATCGCTCACGGGCGCAGGGTTCCGCCCGCGGTCAATCCGCGTCCGGCTCCGGCCGCCAAGTCTTTGAGGGTGGTGATGACGATAATCGAGATGGGTAATCCATTGTGCTGCACCAGCTGTCCTGACATCAACAGACCTCGCAGCCCGGCCAAAAGAACGTCGTGATTGCGTTGCGCGGCGGAGCGGGTGTCGCGTGCGGTTAACGTGTCGATATGACGAGCCGCTATACCTACACGTTCGACGACATCCGGAACCGTCCCGTCGCGGTCATCGGCGCGGGGACGCTGGGACGGCGGATCGCGCTGATGTTCGCCAGCCGAGGCGGGATCGTGCGCATCTGCGCCCGCCGTGACGAGCAGTTGGCGTCCGCGACACAGTATGTGGCGGACAATCTTGCGCGAGTCATCGAGAGCCGCGGCTTCGGCGAACCAGGGAGCGCGACCGGCACCACGTCGCTGAAGGAGGCGCTGGACGGCGCCTGGCTGGCGGTCGAGTCGGCGCCGGAGAAGCTCGAGATAAAAATTCCGCTGTGGGGCGAGATCGATCGGGCCGCCCCCGCCGGCACCATCTTCGCGACGAATTCGTCGTCGTACCCGTCGCGTTTGATGAGCGAACAGATCAGCGACAAAACGCGTTTGTGCAACACGCATTTCTACATGCCGCCGGATGTCAACGGCCTCGACCTGATGTCTGACGGTCAGACCGACCGCGGCCTGCTGGACACGTTGCTCACCGTGCTGCCCGAATTCGGGGTGTATCCGTTCGAGGCACGCAAGGAATGCACGGGCTTCATCTTCAATCGGGTGTGGGCGGCGATCAAGCGTGAGTCGCTCGCGGTGGTCGCCGAGGGGGTGGCCCGCCCCGAAGACGTCGACGGGATGTACAAACTGAACTTGGGTGCGCCGGCCGGCCCGTTTCAATTGATGGATCTCGTCGGCCTCGACGTCGCCCTCGACATCGAAAACCATTACGTCGAGCAGTTTCCGAACCTGCCCACCGGGCCGCGGGATCTGCTGCGGTCTTATGTCGACGCCGGCAAGCTCGGCCTCAAGAGCGGCGAAGGCTTTTACCGCTACTGAGATAGCCCAGCGCGACGGTGGCGGCATTGGCGCCGCACATGCCGTGCGCCCCGGGGCCGGGGGGCGTGGCCGCCGAGCAGATGTACATGCCGGGTAGTCCAATGCTGTACGGCGACAATGTGATTCGCGGCCCAAAAGTCAACTGACGGATGTCCTTGGAGCCGGTCATGATGTCGCCGCCGGCGAAGTTGGGGTTATAGGTAGCGAATTGGCTGGTGCTCCGGACCGTCTGGCCGACGACCCGATCCCGAAAGCCCGGGGCGAACCGCTCGATCTGAGCGGTGATAGCCGCCGTCGCGTCGCCCGAAAAGCCATTGGGCACATGGGCGTACGCCCACACCGGGTGCACGTCGCCCACCGACCGCTGCGGGTCGGCCAGGTACTGCTGCCCGACCAAGACGAACGGGCGCTCCGGCAGCCGTCCGGCGTGGACATCCCGCTCGGCGGCGGCCAGTTCGCGGTATGGTCCGACGACGTGCACGGTGCCCGCCCGACGTGCGTCCGGATTCGTCCACGGAACGCCGCCCTGCACGGCGAAGTCGACCTTGAACGCGCCCGGACCGCGCCGAAATTTTGTGTAGGCGCGCGAAACTCGACGCGGTAGGCGCTCGCCGA
>NZ_JBYCLD010000235.1:0-3360 GCF_057473725.1 Mycobacterium sp. TH-M11
ACGTTGACGCGGTGCTTGTTGCCCCCGGGACGGTCGGCAACGCGCACACTCTGAATGTTCGGGTCCCACCGGCGGCTCGTCCGGCGATGGGAGTGCGACACCGACTTGCCGAAGCCGGGGGCCTTCCCGCAGATATCGCAGACGGCAGCCATACGTGAAACTCCTCAGACTCTGGGGCCATGGGCTGATTGCCCTGCTCCTGTTCAGGCCTTGGCGGCCCGCGTCGTCGCAGCGCACGACCCAATGGGTGGCCCGGCAACCTGGCAAGAATAGCTGCCGCGGGGCGGAACTGCCAAAACGATCACTACCAGGTGCCGGCCGACCTGTGTTGTCGTCGGCAATGGATAGGCTGTCGCCCACCGGTGGCGGCGTGAGGAGGTGCCTTCCAGGTGGGATCGAGCGAGTCGGGGTCGAGGCTGGCCGGGCTGGATCGCGCGCTGGACGCGACCGCTCTGCGCGACTGGGCGCACACCGCGGTCGGTGACCTGATCACCCACATCGACGAGATCAATCGGCTCAACGTCTTTCCCGTCGCCGATTCCGACACCGGCGTCAACATGCTGTTCACCATGCGTTCTGCGCTGGCCGAGGCCAACACCGAGGCGAAATCCGACGACGTCGTCAAAACGGCGGCCGCCTTGTCCGCCGGCGCCCTGAACGGCGCACGGGGCAATTCCGGGGTGATCCTGTCGCAGATTCTGCGCGGTTTTGCCGACGTGACCGCCCACGCGTACGCCGAGGCAGGCGATGACCTGCAGGACATCGACGCCGCGCTGCTCGGTGCGGCGCTGCATCGCGGGGTTGATCTGGTCGTCGCGTCGATGGGCGGCCGAGAGGTCCAGGGAACGATCGTTTCGGTGCTCAAGGCCGCCGGTGAGGCGGTCGACGAGACAGCACCGGCGGGGCTGTCGCAGGCGGTCATCGCCGCCGGTGAGGCCGCGGTGGTGGCGCTGGAGAAAACCCCCGAGCAGCTCGATGTGCTCAGGGACGCCGGCGTGGTCGACGCCGGTGGTCGCGGCCTGCTGGTGCTGCTGGACGCGTTGCGATCGACGATCACCGGCCAGGCGCCCAGCCGCAAGGTCTACGAGCCGGCGCCGCGTCAGCACACGCTGGACCTCGCCGCGCAACCGCCGGCGCCGCAGTTCGAGGTGATGTACCTGCTGGGCGGGTGCGACGCCGAGGGCGCCGACCAGTTGCGCGAGCGGCTGGACGAACTCGGCGAATCGGTGGCCATCGCGACCTCCGGCGTGGTCGGTGGCCACTCGGTCCACGTCCACACCGATGATGCCGGCGCGGCGATCGAGGCGGGCCTGGCGTTCGGTCACCCGCGGCGCATTCAAATCTCCATGCTGACCAGCGGCACCGGCGGGCTGCCGCCGGGCAGCTGGACGCGCGAGCGCGCGGTGCTGGCCGTCATCGACGGCGACGGCGCGGCCGAACTGTTCGCCGATGAGGGAGCCTGCGTGTTGCGCTCCAACCCGCTCGCCGAGGACCCGGCGACGGTGATCACCGCCCAACAGCTGTTGCGTGCGGTCGTCGACACCGGTGCTGCTCAAGTGATGGTGCTGCCCAACGGTTACGTGCCGGCCGAGGAACTGGTGGCCGGCTGCACCGCGGCCATCGGATGGGGCATCGACGTGGTGCCACTGCCGACCGGCTCGATGGTGCAGGGCCTGGCCGCGCTCGCGGTCCACGAACCCGGCCGGCAGGCCGTCAACGACGGTTACACAATGGCTCGCGCCGCAGGCGGTGTGCGGCACGCAGCAGTGCGCGTCGCGACCGAGACGGCGTTGACGTGGGCCGGCACCTGCGAGCCGGGCAACGGACTGGGCATTGCCGGCGACGAGGTGCTGATCGTGGCGCCCGACGTCGCCTCGGCCGCGACCGGCCTGATCGATCTGCTGCTCGGCGCCGGCGGTGAGCTGACCACCGTGCTCATCGGTGACGGCATCGACGCGGACGCCGTCGAGACGGCGCTGCAGCAGCACCTGCACGACTACCACCCCGGTATCGAACTCGCGATGTACCGCACCGGGCATCGTGGCGATGCGTTGCTGATCGGGGTCGAATAGTCATGGCGTCGCTGCGCGACCGCCTGGATTTCATCGTCGGCGCCAAGGCGGCGGGCCCGCTCGACGAGGTGTTCGGTATCCAGACGATCGACGACTTGCTGCGCCACTACCCGCGCAGCTACGTCGAAGGCGCAGGAGTCCGCGACGCCGGCGCCGAGCCGCCGCCCGAGGGTGAGCACGTCACGCTCGTCGACGAGATCACCGAAACCGCACTGCTTTCGATCCGAAACCGCCCCAAGGACAAGCTGTTTCGCGTAACTCTGGGCTCCGGACGGGGCAAGGTCACCGCCACGTTCTTCCATCCCAAGAAGTGGATCACCGACCAGCTGTCCAAGGGAACCCGCGTCATGCTCTCCGGCGAGGTCGGGTACTTCCGCGGTGCCATGCAACTCACCCATCCCGATTTTCTGGTGCTGAATTCCGCCGACGGGCGCAACCACGGCAGCCGGTCGCTGAAGATGATCGCCAATGCCTCGCAGGCGGTGAGCGGGGAGGTGCTGCAGGAGGCCTTCGAGCGCACGTTCTACCCGATCTACCCGGCCAGTGCGAAGTTGCAGAGCTGGGACATTTTCAATTGTGTGCGGCAGGTACTCGAGGTGCTTGACCCGATACCGGACCCACTTCCCGAGACGCTGCGTGCCGCACATGATCTGGTGTCAGAGGACGAGGCGTTGCGCGCCATTCACCTCGCTGAGAACGACGTCGACCGGCGACGGGCAAAAGAGCGGTTGGCCTTCGACGAAGCGGTCGGTCTGCAGTGGGCGTTGGTGAGCCGGCGTCACGGCGAACTCGCGCAGTCCGGGCCGGCAGCGCCGTCGGCGCCGCAAGGCCTCAAACACGCACTGCTGCATCGCTTGCCGTTCGATTTGACCGCCGGGCAGCGTGAAGTCCTGGAGGTCCTGTCCGGCGAGCTCGCGGCGGACCGGCCGATGAACCGACTGCTGCAGGGCGAAGTGGGTTCTGGCAAGACCATCGTCGCGGTGTTGGCGATGCTGCAGATGGTTGACGCCGGCTACCAGTGCGCGCTGCTGGCGCCCACTGAAGTGCTTGCCGCCCAGCATGTTCGGTCGATCAGGGACGTGCTCGGGCCGTTGGCGATGGCGGGCCAGCTCGGCGGCGAGGACAACGCGACCCGGTTGGCGCTGTTGACCGGATCGATGTCGGCGGGCCAGAAGAAACAGGTGCGCGCCGAGATCGCCGGCGGCGAGGTCGGCATCGTCGTCGGCACCCATGCGCTGCTGCAGGACGCGGTCGAGTTCGACAACCTCGGCATGGTCGTCGTCGACGA
>NZ_JBYCLD010000236.1:0-13648 GCF_057473725.1 Mycobacterium sp. TH-M11
GCGGCGTTCCTCCTCATCGCTTCGCTCTGCATCGTCACCACCTTAGGCGACGTCGCGCGCTGGCGAGCGACAGAGATGTTCAGTAAGTTAATCTTTAACCTTGTGAAGCGAACCCGAGAGGTTGGGTTCGCAGGTTTGTCTTCGCCCGTCGAGAGGTATGCGCGTGGCTCCGAGCATGAGTAGCTTGGTTCTTGCCCGATCGTTCGAGAGGGGCCTACGTGGGTGAGGTGCGTGCACTCTCGCTAGCACCATCGGCGAGTCCTGCTGAGCTGGACCAGCACGCATGGTCTGATCCCGCACAGTTCACGAGGTGGCACACCGAGATCCGACGCAGGGTGCTCGCCCACCTCAACGAGTTCGTCAAACACCGGTGCGCCGCCGAACTGTCCGAGTCCGGCGTGCAAATAGCCGGCGATATCCTTCTCGATTTCGTAGCCGGCGGAAAATGCCTACGGTCGACCTTCATGTACCTGGGCTGGCTCGCGGGTTCGGCAGACAGCGACGAGGCTCTCTTCGCCTGCACCGGCCTGGAGTTGCTACACGCCTTCGCCCTGTTGCAGGACGACGTGATGGACGCCGCATCGTCGCGTCGCGGCCGTCCGGCGGCCCACGTGCAGTTCAGTCAATGGCACCGGAGCCAGAAGTTGTCCGGTCCAGCGGAGCGATTCGGCGAATCGGCGGCGATCCTTTTGGGTGACCTCTGCCTGATCTGGGCCGAGCAGATGCTACGGGAAAGCGGCGTGGAACATCGCAGCCTGCAGCAGGCCTGGCCCCGCTACGACGCGATGCGCACCGAACTCGCAGTGGGCCAATTCGCCGATCTCGCAAACGATGTCCGGGACTTACCCTCGATGGACACGGTCCTGGATGTGGCGCGACGCAAATCGGGCAACTACACCGTGCGCCGGCCGCTGGAAATCGGCGCGGCGATGAGCGGCTGCAGCGATCGCACCATCTCGGGCCTGGGCCGCTACGGTGAAGCGGTCGGTGAAGCGTTCCAACTTCGTGACGATCTGCTCGGGGTGTTCGGCAACGCGTCGGTGACCGGCAAACCCGACGGCCAAGACCTCGTCGAACGCAAAGCCACCAGTGTCATCATCGCCGCACACCAGCTGGCCGATCCAGCCGTCCGCCGACAGCTCACCGAGTTGATGAACACCATTGAACTCGACGCCGACGCGATCGAAGGTTGGCGTGAGTTGATCGTCCAGACCGGTGCCGTGCGGTGGATCGAGGCGACCATCAGCGATCGGGTAGCCCGCGCACTTGACGAACTCGACCAGCTTCGGATCAGCGAGCCAGTGCGAGCCGCATTGACGCACATGGCCGCCGTCTGCACCCAGCGAGCCGACTGATGCGAAGTGTGCAAGGCCCCACTGGCCGCGTCGTCGTCGTCGGCGCCGGCTTGTCCGGACTGACCGCGGCGCTGCACCTGGCCGGGCGGGGCCGCGAGGTCACCGTCGTCGAGCGTGAGGACTGGCCGGGCGGGCGCGCCGGTCGGGTCGACGTGCGCGGGTATCACCTCGACACCGGACCCACCGTGCTCACGATGCCGGACATCATCGACGAAGCCTTTGCCGCGGTCGGCGAAAACCGTTCGGATCGTTTGGATCTGATGCCGATCGATCCCGCGTATCGAGCGCAATTTGCCGATGGCAGCAGCCTGGACGTGCACAGCGACGCCGACCTCATGGCCGAGGCCATCGCGGGATTCGCGGGCGCCAAACAGGCCGAGGGCTACCGGAGGTTGCGCACCTGGCTGACCAAGCTGTATCGCACGGAATTCGACGGGTTCATTGCCGAGAACTTTGATTCCCCGCTGGCGTTGGTGAATCCGCAACTGGCGCGGCTGGCGGCCCTGGGCGGATTCCGCAAGTGGGACACCATGGTCAACCGCTACATCTCCGACGCCCGGTTGCGGCGAGTCTTCACGTTTCAGTCGCTTTACGCCGGAGTCGCACCCCGAAAGGCGCTGGCCGTCTATGCGGTGATCGCCTACATGGACACCATCTCCGGGGTCTACTTCCCGCGCGGCGGAATGCGGGCCCTGCCCGACGCATTGGCAGCCGCCGCCGCCAACGCCGGAGTGCGCTTCGTCTATGGCGCGACGGTCACCGGACTGGAGCGCAGTGGCAGCCGGGTAACCGCCGTGCTCACCGACACCGGCGAACGCCTCGCCGGCGACGCCGTGGTGCTGACCACCGAACTGCCGACCACCTACCCGCTGCTGGGGCGCAAGCCGCGACGCATCGGTCGGCTGCGGCCGGCGCCATCTGCGGTCGTCGCCCACGTCGGACGGCCTCGCTCGGCACCCGCGAATCCACCTCTGGCACACCACAACATCATCTTCGGCCAGGCGTGGGACCAGACGTTCACCGACATCATCAGGGACGGTCAGCTGATGCGGGATCCGTCGCTACTCGTCACCAACCCCACGGCCAGCGACCCCGGCCTGGCCCCGCCCGACCGTGACTTGTTCTATGTGCTCGCCCCCGCCCCCAACCTCGAACGCGGGATCATCGACTGGTCGCGCCTCGGCGACAGCTACACCGAGCAGCTCATCGATATCGTTGGCGCGCGGCTGATTCCGGGATTCAGGGACGGTGCCGAAGTGCTCCATGTCGTCAACCCCGAAGACTGGGCCGCTCAAGGGATGATCGCAGGCACACCGTTCGCGCTGGCTCACACGTTCGCTCAGACCGGGCCGTTTCGTCCGGCCAACACCGTGCGGGGCATCGACAATGCGGTGCTCGCCGGGTCGTCGACGGTTCCCGGCGTCGGGGTGCCGACCGCGATGATCTCCGGCAGGCTGGCGGCCGACCGGGTCACCGGCATCGCCGATCAACCCAGGCAGACCGTCATCGCGAGAGCCGGCAAGTCATGATCCGCACCGAACTGAGCGCCGCAGGCATCGACGATCCGCAACTGCGCGCGGCCTACCAACGCTGCCGCACGCTCAACGCCGCCCACGGCCGCACGTTTTTTCTGGCCACCCGACTCCTCGCGCCCGACCAGCGCCCGCCGATCCATGCGCTCTACGGGTTTGCGCGGTACGCCGACGACATCCTCGATGACTTCGATTCGTCGTTGGACACTCCGACGCGGGCGGCCCGCCTGCAACAACTCAGCGACCAGTTCTTCTCTGCCGACAAGCATCCGAGCAACCCAGTGCTGGCCGCGGTCCGCCACACCGCGCGGCGTTACGCGATCGGCGACGAATTGTTCGACGACTTCCTGACATCCATGCGCATGGACCTCACGGTCACCGACTATCCCGACCGCGACGCGCTCAACCTGTACATGAAGGGCTCCGCGGAAGCGATTGGCCTGCAAGTACTTCCGATTTTGGGCAGCATCGGCCCCGCCGAGCAGGCCGCGCCGCACGCCGCGGCGCTGGGCAGAGCGTTTCAACTGACCAACTTTCTGCGTGACATCGACGAAGACCTGGTTCGTGGGCGGGTCTACCTGCCTGCCGATGAACTGGCTTCCCACGGCGTCGACCGCGAACTGTTGATGTGGTGCCACACCAATCGCACCACCGACCACCGGGTGCGCAATGCGCTGGCCGACCAGCACCACATCGCCCGCGGTGTCTACCGCTACGCCGCTGACGGTGTCGCTCTGCTGGAACCGCGGTCTCAGCCGTGCGTCGCAACTGCGTTGACGCTCTACGCCGACATCCTCGATCGCATCGAAGACAGCGCCTTCTCGGTGTTCACCCACCGCGCCACCGTGGGGAACGGGCGACGACTGCGCGTCGCCGGCGCCGGGCTGATCCGCTCGTGGCGGGCACGGCGAACACATCGGGTCGGGTCAGAAGCGCGCAAATCTGGTGCAGCCTAGTGGATCACTGGCAGTATCTGATTGTGCTCGGCGCCTGCCTGGCAATAACTTTGCCGCTCGAGATCTTTCGCCCCGGCGTGTACCGCCAAGCGTGGCGGGCCACCCGCGCGGTGCTACCGGTTGCCGCCGCGTTCCTGCTGTGGGACGAAGTCGCAATTGCCGCCCATATCTGGACTTACAACCCCGCCTACGTCACCGGTGTCGAGATACCGTTCCACATGCCGATTGAAGAGGTCTTGTTTTTCCTGGTAATTCCCTTGTGCGCCTTGCTGACCTACAACGCGGTGAGCGCGATCCTGCGACGGGTCACCCGCCGATGACGGGCCTCGGTTACACCGTCCCCGCCGTGGTGTCGGCGCTGGTGGTCTGCGCCCTCGAGTTGATGGTGTTGCACACCGGCCTTTTTCGGCGCCCGGCGTACTGGCTGTCGATGGTGATCGTGATCGGCTTCCAGATCCTGACCGACGGCTGGCTCACCAAACTGAGCGCCCCGGTCGTCATCTACGACGACCGGCAAACCAGCGACGTTCGATTTCCGTTCGACATCCCGGTCGAGGACTTCTTGTTCGGCTTCGCCTTGGTAACCGCGGTCCTGCTGCTATGGGAGCGACAACGTGAACATCAATAACACCGGCCTGCCTCGCGCAGACGTGCCGGCCGCCTTCGACGTCGGCGCCTCGGCCTACGACCGCCTCGTCGGTACCAGCCCGGGATACCATGCCCACCTTCGCCTTTCGGCGCAGCGATTGCGGTTGCCCAACGACGGGCGCGGCCTGCGGCTGCTGGATGCGGGCTGCGGTACCGGCGCCTCGACGGCAGCTCTGCTCAGCGTCGCCCCGAACGCTGACATCGTCGCCATCGACGCGTCAAAAGGCATGCTCGACGAGGCGAAGAACAAACCGTGGCCCCCGTCGGTGCAATTCGTGCACACGCCGGTGGAAGGCCTCGCCGACAACGGCGTTGTCGGGCCCTTCGACGGGATCCTGGCCGCGTATTTGATCCGCAACCTGGCCGATCCCGATACCCAGCTGCGGGCGCTGCGCGACCTGCTGGCACCCGGCGCCACTTTGGCTGTGCACGACTACTCGGTCCGCGACTCGCGCGCAGCTACCGCGGTGTGGAACGCGGTGTGCTGGGGCATCATCATCCCGTCGGGGTGGTGGCAGACGCGCGACGCGACGCTCTACCGGCATCTGTGGCGCAGCGTGTTGACCTTCGACGGCGCAACACGATTGCGGCAACGGATGCGTGATGCGGGCTTCGTCGCGGTGCACAGCGAGACCATGCCGGGCTGGGAAACCAACATCGCGCACACCTTCCTCGGGGACGCGCCGACATGACCGATCGGCACCGCCGCACCTTCCCGGCACCGCCCGGGCTGCCCAGTGCCGCAGCGCTGTCCTCGCGGCCGCGAGCCGTCGTCGTCGGCGGCGGTATCGCGGGTCTGGCCGCCGCGACGGGTCTGGCCGAACGCGGCATCGGCGTCGACGTGGTCGAGCGTGAGGAGTATCTCGGTGGCCGGGTCGGGGGCTGGACCGAGCCGACGGGCGGCGTCGAGCTCGCCATGAACCGGGGCTTCCACGCGTTCTTCCGCCAGTACTACAACCTGCGTTCGCTGCTGAGGCGCGTCGATCCCGCGCTGTCGATGTTGACCGCTGTCGACGACTATCCGCTCGTCGACGGCGCCGGCCGCCAGGACACCTTTCGCGGGCTGCCCCAGACGCCGCCGTGGAATGCGCTCGTGTTCGCCTTACGCAGTCCGACCTTCCGGTTCACCGATCTGCTCAAGATCGACGCGCGGGCCGCCGCGCCGCTGGCCGCGGTGTCGCTGCCCGATATCTTCGATCGCCTTGACCACGTCGACGCCGGGACTTTCTTGAAGAGCATCAACTTCCCCAAGGCGGCGCGGCATCTGGCCTTCGAGGTGTTCTCCCGCAGCTTTTTCGCCAGCCCCGCCGAACTGTCGGCCGCGGAGCTGGCCACCATGTTCCACATCTACTTCCTCGGCTCCAGCGAGGGCCTGATCTTCGACGTCGCCAACTCCAACTTCGACACCGCACTGTGGGAGCCGCTTCGGCAGTATCTCATCGATCTGGGAGTCCGCTTTCACCAAGGCGTTTCGGTATCGAGCATCGGCAGCGGCGGTGGCGCGGCGTTTACCGTCAACACGGTTGCCGACGGTCGATTAGAAGCCGATGCCGTCGTACTGGCCACCGACATCGCCGGACTGCGGCGAATCGTCGAGGCCTCATCTGGGCTGGGCGACGATCTGTGGCGGGCCCGTATCAAGCGCCTGCGCACCGCCCCGCCGTTCAGGGTGCAAAGGCTGTGGCTCGACCGGCCGGTCGCCGATGACAGGGCGGCGTTCCTGGGCACCTCCGGCCATGAACCGGTCGACAACATCAGCGTCTTAGACCGCTACGAGCGCCAGGCCGCCGACTGGGCCCGGCGAACCGGCGGTTCGGTGGTCGAATTACATTCGTACGCGGTCGAATCCCCACAGCCGCACGACGCGATGCTCGCCCGACTGCACACCCTCTACCCGGAGACCGGCGGCGCGCGAATCGTCCACGAGCGAACGTTGCAGCACCACGACTGCCCGCTGTTCGCACCCGGAACCCATGCCCACCGTCCCACTGTGGTGACCCCCCAGCCGGGGCTGCTGCTGGCCGGTGACGGAATTCGTATCGACTTGCCGGTCGCGCTGATGGAGCGCGCAGCGACCACCGGATGGACGGCCGCCAACGAGATACTGCAGCGGTGGGGCGTCGCCGGCCACCCATTGGCCACGGTTCCCACCCAGGGCCGCTCGGCATTGCTGCGCTATCTCGCCGGTCGAGAGAGGCGTTCGCGACGATGAGCATCCGTGATCGCTGGCCCAAAGATTGGCCGCTGCAGCCAATCCCGCCAGGTACGTGGGCGGGTCAGCGTCCGACCTACCGCGACGCCTCCCCAGCGATCATCACAGCCGCGCTGGAGCGCTCGCAGCGCCGACCGACGGGCAACTGGTACACCTTCGCCGCAAGCCGCGACGTCCGCAGCGGCCAACCGCTCGGCTTCACTGTGGCCGATGTCGAGTTGGTCGCGTGGCGCGATCAGCAGTCGCGCCTGTGTGTCGGGCCACGTAGTTGCCCCCATCTCGGCGCCGATCTGGCAACGGCCGCGGTCCAGGACGGCAGGCTGATCTGCCGGTGGCACGGCCTGTGCCTCGGTCCCGACACCGACGAATACCGCTGGCGGCTGATGCCGAGTTGCGACGACGGCGTGCTGGCGTGGGTGCGCCTGGACGCCGTCGGAGGCGAGGAGCCGCTCGATCATCCGGTGATCCCGACCCGGCCGAGCGGCGACACGTTGGACGCCGTGGCGACGATGGTCGGCACCTGCGAGCCTTCCGACATCATCGCCAACAGGCTCGACCCCTGGCATGGCGCGTGGTATCACCCGTATTCCTTCACCCAGCTTGAGGTCCTGACCACGCCCACCGAGGAGACGGACAGCTTCCTTGTCGCGGTGACGTTCCGGATCGGCCGTGTCGGCGTACCAACCGTGGCGGAGTTCACCAGTCCGGAGGCGCGGACCATCGTGATGCGCATCGTCGACGGCGAGGGCGTCGGCAGCGTGGTCGAGACCCATGCCACCCCGGTCGGCTCGGGCCCTGACGGGCTGCCGCGAACGGCGGTGATCGAGGCGACTATTGCGCATTCCGAGCGGACCGGCTTCCGGCGCGCGCGGTCCGTTGCTCCATTGATCACACCGTTGATGCGCATTGCGGCGGACCGACTGTGGAAAGACGACCTGGCCTACGCCGAGCGTCGCTATCGGCTACGGGCCGGCAAGGCGTGACGGCTAGGCACGTGCCGCAGTCCCGGCACCCCGCGCTCTCGCGGTGACGTAGCGGGCGATGCCGGCGAACAACGCGTCACGCAAGGGCCTCGATGCGGCCCAAAATGCCTCTCCGGCAAGACCGTACGGTTGGAACACCACGCGCTGCCGGTAGCAACAATGTTCGCCGTCCGCGCCGCTCGTCGACAACTCCAGCCACAGTCGTCCCGGCAGCGGTACGTCCGCCCGCAACCGCAACAGCCGGGGAGCCTCGACGTGCTCGACTCGCCACCAGTCCAGCGCCTCACCCGCATGCAGCGGCCGTTGCGATCCGGGCAGCCCCTTATCGGGCTTCCGCCCGGTCCAACCGCGAATCGCCCACGCCGGTGGCGCTGCCGACCAGCCGTGCTCGGCACCGATCGACTCGAACACCCGCCACAGCGTCTCGGGGTCGGAATCGACGCGTCGTTCCGAGATCTGCTCGTGCAGCGCACCGCCGGCCCAATCCGGATCCGAGGGCAGGGGCTGCGATGGGGCTTCCTCGCCGCCCGGGCGCGACCACCGCGTGCTCAGCGCCCTCTCGCGGGTCCGCTCCAGCGCCAGTTCGACGGCGTCTTCGAAGTGCGTCAAACCGTTCTCGGGGTCGGGGATGTACTTGGCGATGTCGTGCTCGGCGCACACCACGTCGTTCTCCAACGACTCCATCAGCGACGAAATCAATGATCGTGGGAGCGGGGTGATCAGCTTCACCCAATGCGAGGACAGCAGCGGCGTGAGAACCGGCACCGGAATCGCGAAGCGCCGTTTCAGGCCGGCGATCGCCGCATACTTCCGGATCATCTCCGTGTAGGTGAACGTGTCAGGACCCCCGATGTCGAAGGCCCGACTGACATCTGCCGGAATTTCAGCCGCTTTGGTCATGTAGTACAGCACGTCGCGGACAGCAATCGGCTGCACTTTTGTGCGCAGCCAGCGCGGGGTGACCATCACCGGCAGCCGCTCGGTGAGGTATCTCAGCATCTCGAAGCTCGCCGAGCCTGCTCCGATGATGGCCGCCGCGCGAAGTTCGGCAGTGGGAACTCCGGAATCATGAAGCAGCCGGCCAACTTCGGCGCGCGACGCCAGATGGTCGGACAATTCCTGATGCTCGGCGATGATGCCGCCGACATAGATGATACGTGTCAAGCGCGCTTGCGCGGCGGCATCAGCCACGATCGAGGCGCCGCGGGCGTCCACGTCGACGAAGTTGGCACTCAACATCGAGTGCACCAGGTAGTACAGCACCTGCTGGTCGTCGAGCGCCGCCCGCACTTTGTCGGCATCGGTGACGTCGCCCGGTACCACCTCGACGTCTCCGCGCCACGGCACGTCATCGAGCTTTGCCGGCGTGCGCGCCATCACTCGGACCTGATGACCGGACGACAGCAGCGCCGGAACAAGACGCATACCGAGGTAGCCGGTAGCGCCAAAGACTACGCACCGCATCGCGCTCTCCTTGCTCGATTCATCTACGGAATGGGCCGCAACACACGCCCGCGGCCGGAGTACCCGGTTTCGGTCGGCTGCTATGCACCCTCGATCTCCTTCACAAGATGAATAGTTAAGTTTATAGTTTCGTTCAGCTGTGGGTAGCAAAACCCGCGGCTGACAGGCGTCGCACCCGGGGGGAGCGACGAACAACCAGGTGGAGAACAGATCAGCAACGTGGGGATTGCCCATGCCCACCCGCACACGGTAGTCGGACACGGGACATGTCTCACTTGTGCACCGCGTTCACGATCCGGTCAAAACGTAATTCGCACGTCGGAAAGCGAACACGTTGGAAAGTGAACGTAGCACCAATGTCTGAATCCCATGAGGTGCCGACGGATTCGCACTCCGTGACCTACCTGCAGGCAGCGCAACTCGTCTCTGATTTGCATCAGCGCGCGGCGTTCGATATTCCCGCGCTGCTCAGAGAGTTGCTAGACGGCGCGACGCACTTGGTCCCAGGAGCCCAATATGCGGGAGTCACGGTCACCCAGCGACGCCCGCTTGCCGAGACCGCGTCGGCCACCCACAATTACCCCGTTCTGCTGGATGAAATCCAGAACCGATCCCAGCAGGGGCCGAGCCTGGCAGCGGCCACGTTGCAGGACAACGTTCGCATCGACGACCTTGCAGCCGACGATCGCTGGCCACTCTTTCGCCAGGAGGCGCTCGCATGCACTCCCGTCCGATCGGTGATTTCAGTCGGAATGCTGCGGGAGCGGTCGACGGCGGCGACCCTGAATTTCTACGCCGAGCCTGCGCAGGCCTTCGACGACGACTCCTTGAACATGGCCCTGGTTTTCGCGGCGTACACCGGTTTGGTGTGGAACATGATGCGGCGCGACCTGCAATTCCGCGCGGCTCTGATCTCGCGCGACGTGATCGGTCAGGCCAAGGGCAGGATGATCGAGCGGCTCGACATCGACGCCGCCGAGGCCTTCGAGATGCTCAAGCTGATGTCGCAGGACGCCAACACGCCCCTGGCGGTGGTGGCGCGACGCGTTGCCGACGGCGATGCCCGGCCGTCTCCAGGTTAGCCAACATTGTTATGCCACTGGTGATCTCATGTGACAATGTCGAACTCCCAACACCGCTTCGGGGGTGGCCCATTGACCCGGCTGCCCCATTCCAAAGCGGGGCAATACGGCATTGCGCAGGTTGCTCGCGTATCGTCCCTTTTCCAGCTGTTCTTAGAAACTCTGGATCGAGAATCGCCAAAAAGGATGCGGTCAGGTGACTAAGCGGCTTACGGGCAGTCCGTCTCCCGGTCGAGCACAGCTAGAAAGGCTGATGTCGGCCGACATGCGGGCGGTCACGGCACAATCCGACCGGGTGGGCCGCTACTTCGCCCGTCGGCACGACGTCAGCGGCAACGACTTTCACGCGTTACTGCACGTCATGGTCGCCGAGACGGCGGGAACGCCACTGACGATGGCTCAGCTACGCCAGCGGATGGATGTCTCACCGGCGGCGATCACCTATCTTGTCGACCGGATGATCGACGCCGGCCACCTCAGGCGCGAATCGGATCCAGCGGACCGACGCAAGGCGCTGCTGCGCTATGAATCCAGCGGAATGAAGTTGGCGCAGGGCTTCTTCGCGCCACTTGGCGTGCACCTGCGCGCGGCGCTCGCGGCGTTACCCGACGAGGATCTCGCCGCCGCGCACCGCGTTTTCGACGCGATGATCGCTGCGATGTCCACATTCGAGGACGAGCTGCTGACACAACAAAAGTCGGCACCGGTCACGCACGACGTAGCCCGACTCGAAAAGAACTGACCTGCAAGGATTCAGATGGGCATGACGCCGATGCGGCGTAGCGCCTCCAGATCTGGCGCACCGGCGCCGTGCAAGCAGATCCGCAATTCGTCGATAAAGCATTGCAGCCAATCCACTACTGCCGCACTCGATTCGATCGCCGCCTTCAATAGCGGGCGGGCGACCGCCACCACGTCCGCACCCAAGGCCAGCGCTTTGGCCGCATCCATACCGGTACGGATACCGCCGGAGGCGACCAGCGGGACGGCCGGCAGGACCGTGCGGACTTCCACGATGGCCTGAGCCGTCGGGATGCCCCAGTCGGCCAAGTCGGGGAAGCGGACCTCGCCGTAGCGGACAAGTTGCTCCACCCGCGACCACGAGGTGCCGCCCGCGCCGGCAACGTCGATCGCGGCCACCGGCAATTCCTGCGACCCCCGCACCAGCTCGGTGACTGCCGCGGCGCCGATACCGTGGCCTACCTCTTTGAGCAGAACCGGGTACTCCAGCGCGCCGGCAACCTGACGCAGCCGATGAAGCGACCCGGAGAAGTCCCCGTCACCGTTTCGCTGCACCGCCTCCTGCAGCGGATTGGTGTGCACCGCAAGCGCATCCGCTCCAACACGTCTGAGTGCATTCACAATGTCGTCCACGGCAGCGGCATTGAGCTGCGCGAGTCCGATATTGCCGAACAGCAACACATCCGGTGCGATGTCGCGAACGGTGAAACTGGATGCCGCCTGCTCCCCCAGCGCACTGTCCAGCATGATGCGCTGCGACCCGAGCATCATCCCGACACCCAACTGCTGGGCGGCCGCCGCCAGGTTCGTGTTGATCGTCGCGGACAACTCAGCTCCGCCCGTCATTGCTCCGACCAGTATCGGCGCCCGCAATGGCGCGCCCAAAAAGTGGGTGGACAGGTCAACATCGGCCAGGCTGGTCTGAGTGAGCGCGTTGTAGGGCAGGCGGTAACGCTCGAGCCCGGTTGTCACACCGGTAAACGTCACCCGGTCGTCGAGGCACACATCGATGTGGCGCAGCTTGCGGGTCGTCATCCCGTTGGAATCGGTCGGCATCACACCTCGCCTCCTTGCTCAGTCGACCGGCGTCTCGGGCAGTTTGAACGATGCCAGGTCGCGTTGATAACGCCGCATTGCCTCGATCAGCGCGGCGAACACGCGGCCCGCCGCGTGCAGGTCGGAGTCGGGCAGGTCTGCCATCGCCTCATGGGAGTGGCTTCCCAGCGGGGCGAAGAACGCCCGCGCAGTGGCCAGTCCGGAGTCCGAGTAACGCAGGATGACCTTACGCCGGTCACCGGGGTCGGACTCGCGAGTGATGTGACCGGACGCCATCATCCGGTCGACCAGATAGGTGATCGCGGCGCCGGACAAACCCATGCGTTGACGCAGTTCACCCGAGGTGACCGGCACACCCGCTGTCTCGGCCACCATCACGTGCAGCAGCGCGCGAAAGTCGGTGGGCCGCACATCATGTATCGCCGCGAAGGTCCGACCGATCTGCTCGGACTCGGCCGTCAGCACCCGCACACACGCGGAGATCTGCTGCTCAAGCGCGGCTCGGCCGTCCGACATCTCTTCTGGTCCCATGACGGCGATCAGTTTATCGGTACCCCACCAATACTTCAGTTGATTAATACTTAATCGACTGAAATAATTGGTGGGTCGAAGGGAATCCAGGTGAACAAGCAAACTCTCGCCGCCACCGCTCTGGCTGTCAGTGCCACCGCGGGCATCGGCAGCACAGCCAGCCAACGGCGAGTCACGCAGTGGTACTCCCGGCTCCGGAAACCGAGCTATGTGCCGCCCAACGGGGTGTTTCCGGTCGCATGGACCACGCTTTACGGCGATATCGCGGTGACGTCCGCGACCGCCATCGACCGGCTACGGTCAGCCGGCCGCCACGACGAGGCGCGCAAATACACCGTCGCGCTGGCCGTCAATCTGATCCTCAACGCCGGCTGGAGTTGGCTGTTCTTCAAGTACCAAAAGCTGGGTGCCTCGACGATCGGCGCAGCCGTACTGGCGGCCAGCAGCGCCGATCTGGCCAGGCGGACCGCCGCCGCGGACCGCAGAGCCGGTGCCGCGCTGCTGCCGTACCCGTTGTGGTGCGCCTTCGCCACTTTGATGTCGGGACATATCTGGGTACTCAACCGCCGATGAAATCGGTGAGCCGCTGATGCCCGCGCTGCTGTGGTTCCGTCGCGACCTCAGATTGCGTGACCTTCCGCCGTTGTTGCGGGCCGCTGACAGCGGTGAGGTGTTGGCGTGTTTCGTGTTCGACCCGAAGCTGGAAGCGTCCTCGGGCGCTCGCCGGATGCGGTTTCTTTGCGACTCACTGCGGCAACTGCGCGGCGAACTGGACGGTCGGCTTCTGGTGACCAGGGGCCGGGCGGAGGAAAGAATCCCCGCTCTGGCCAAGGAAATCGATGCCAGCTCGGTGCACGTCTCGGAGGATTTTTCACCGTATGGCCGACGTCGCGACGACCGGGTGCGTGCGGCGTTGGGTGACGTGTCGCTGGTCTCGACGGGCTCGCCGTACCTGGTGTCGCCAGGGCGGGTGATCAAGGACGACGGCGAGCCCTACAAGGTATTCACGCCGTTTTACAACCGCTGGCGCGACATGGGTTGGCGGGCACCGGCGCGCTCGGGAGTCAGGTCCGCCGCTTGGGTCGATC